>JAGWRY010000034.1 GCA_028869495.1 Elusimicrobiota bacterium
GGACCTGGCCGCCTTCGAGCGCTCCCCGGAGGCGCTGTACTGGCGCGTCGAGTCCGCGGAGCGCGGCGCCGCGCGCCTGACCGACGTCGAGGACCTCTACGCTCTGCGCGGCGCCGCCCTGCGCGCGCTGAAGGCCCCGCCGAAGGGCCCGTACGGCGACCTCGACGGGCGCCGCTACCCGGGGCGCCTCGTGCGCGCGGCCTTCGCCCTGCGCTCTCTCGGCGAGCGCGAGCGCCTGCGCGAGGCCCTCGGCTCCTACGACGTGATCGGCGCGGCCGCGCTGAAGGACGCGCTCGTGCGCTGGCGTCGCGCCCGGCCCGCGCCGGGCCGCGGACCTTGAAAGCGGTCCCGGGCGAGGCTATACTAAGGTCATGACCCTCCGCACCGGCCTCCTGCTGGCCGCGGCCCTTTTCCTGCTCGCCGGACCGGCCGCCGCCCGGACCGCGCCGTCCGCGCCCGCGGTCTCGCACGCGAAGATCCGCAAGGCGGGCAAGACGGCGCGCCGCCGCGTCGTCCGCCGGCCCAAGGCCAAGCGCGCGCCGAAAAAGTTCATCTTCAAGACGCGCCTGCTCAGCGAGGATTCGAGCCACCACTACCTGTTCGACGCGAACGGGAACCCGATCGACGGCTCCGCCAAGAAGCGCTCCTCCGCGGCGCGCCGGAAGAAGGCCGCGATCAAGCCCGCCTGCTCGACCGACGACTCCTGCTCGGACCTCAAGAGCCCCGCGTCGTCCGACGCGGACGCCCTCTAGCGCCGGGCCGGTCCGCTCTTCGGCAGTCGGACCTTGAAGACGGCGCCGCGCCCCGGCCCGCTCTCCGCCCAGATCCGGCCGCCGTGCGCCTCGGCGATGTCCTTGCAGATCGCCAGCCCCAGGCCCGTCCCCGGCGTGCGGCGCGCGACCTCGTCCCCGGCCCGGAAAAACTTCTCGAAGAGGCGCGCGAGGTCGGCCTTCGCGACGCCGGGGCCCGAGTCGGCGACCGACAGAAGGACGGCGTCGCCGTCCGGCTCGGCGGACAGGGTCACGGTCCCGCCGGGCGGCGAGTACTTGACGGCGTTGCCGGCCAGGTTCACGAGCAGGCGGTAGACCTGCTCCGGGTCGGCGCGCAGGCGCTCGGCGCCCGGCGCCGTCCGCGCCGCGAAGAGCGGCTTGGACGGGTGGCCGTCGAAGAGGCCCGCGACCCGCGCCAGCAGGGCCGGGACGTCGACGTCCTCCGGGACGGGGGGCGCGGCGCCCGTCTCCAGACGCTGAAGCGAGAGGAAGTTCGTCACGAGCTCCGACAGGCGCGAGGCCTCGTCGCGGATGATGCGCAGCTGGCGGGCGCGGACGGCGGGGTCGGCGGCGTCCCAGTCCTCGTCGAGGAGCTGGGCGAAGCCTCCGATCGAGGTCAGCGGCGTGCGCACCTCGTGGACGACCATCGAGACGAAGTCGTCGCGCATGCGCTCGACCTCGCGGCGCTTCGTGACGTCCCGGTACGAGAGCACGCCGCCGAACGGGACGCCGTCATCGTCGCGCAGGATCGCCCCGGTGATCTCGACCGGGACCTCGACGCCGTCCTTGCGGCGGCACGAGGTCTCGACGCCGCGCAGATGCCCGGCCCGGCGCAGGCGCGCGGTCAGGCGCCGCCATTCGCCGAGCCCGCCTTCGCGCACGAGCACGCGCGCGTCGCGCCCGCGCATCTCGTCGGCCGTCCACTGGAACAGCTCCTGCGCGCTCCGGTTCCACATCAGCGTCCGCGCCTTCAGGTCGGTGATCAGGATCGCGTCTCCGGACTGCTCGAAGGTCTCCTCGAAGATCTTGCGCTGGTGGAGCGCGCCGCGGATCAGGCGCGCGTTGCGCAGGAGCCGCGCGGCTTCGACGAGGACCTCGTCGAGGGCGGCGGGGTCGGCGGGCGGGGCCTCCAGGCCGAAGGCGACGGCGCCGCCGACGACGGCGGCCTGCGGGGTCACGCGCAGGAGCGGCGCGGCCGTCCACCAGCGGCCTCGCCCCGGGAGGCGGACCAGCCGCCGCTCGTCGAGCGCGGCGCGGATCGCCTCGTCCTCCTCGGCGAGGGCCTCGGCGCCCGCGAAGTCCCCGTCGCCGTGCCGGTAGTCGTCGGGCGCGTCGAGGTCCGCGGAGAACCGCACCGCGACGGAGCGCGCGCCGACGAGGGCGAGCGCGACGTGGCAGGCCTCGGTCAGCGCTTCCGGGAACGGGCGCTCCGAGAAGAGCAGGTCCGACATCCGGTGCAGCAGGGACAGGCGCTGGAAGCGCGCGGCCAGGGACGAGCCGGCCTCGGCCCCCGCGTCGGGGGCCTCGACCGGGAGGGGGACCGGGCCGGCGGCGATCCGGCAGACCGGGACGCGAGTCCCCGAGGCGGCGGCCTCGCCGGCGGCGCGCAGGGCCAGGCGCGCGAGCGTCGAGGCGCCGTCGGCCGAGCCGTCCGAGTGGGCGAGGCCGGCGAC
>JAGWRY010000323.1 GCA_028869495.1 Elusimicrobiota bacterium
GGGCCCACTCGCCGACCGGGGGCAGGTTCCACTGCTCGAGGCGGATCAGGCGGTTGCCGACCGGCAGCTTCAGCGGCAGGCTCCGCGTCTGCGACTTGCGGCCGATCGGCGTGTGCCCCGCGTCGACGCCGTCGACGAAGACCTGCGTGTAGGAGACGCCGTCGTCCTCCGGCGCCGGCACGAGCTCCGACACCGTCAGGACGAAGTTCGGGTTCTCGACCGCCGGCGGCGGGGGCGGCGGCGCCGGCTCCGCGGGAGCGGGAACGGCGGCGACAGGCGGAACGGAGACGACCGACGCCTTCGGCGCCGCGCAGGCGGCGGCCAGGGCCAGGGCGGCGAGCGGAGCGGCGCGCCTCATTTGGCCAGGATCCTCAGCGAGTACTTGTCGCGCACGTTGTTCTGCGACGGGTCGGACGGCATCAGCCGGATCTCGTAGGTGCCGCGGGCGAGCTGGGCCGTCAGCGTCGACGGCTCGCCGGGCTTGCCGGCGGAGGACGAGGCGACCGGCTTGTAGTCCTGGTCGCAGAGCGTGATGCTCGGCGCGACGTTGAAGACGCCGGTCAGGTCGATCTCGACGGCGCCGCTCTGATAGAGGTTGAACACGTACCAGTCCTGGTCGCCCTTCGGCGCCAAGTAGCCGTCGACCGAGCCCCCGACGTCGAGCGCCTGCGCGGTCGCCGTCGAGTCGTTGGGCTCCCACTCGAGGCCGGCCTGCCAGGGGCTCAGCTTGGCGCTCAGCGTGTACGGGTCGCGGCTGTCGGCACGCTTGCCGGTCTTCTCGGAAACGACCAGGTAGTAGTCGCCCTTCGTGACGCCCCAGTCGGTCAGCACCTCGGGGCCCTCGAGGCCCATGTTGTCGACCGCGACCAGGTTCTTGCCGAACGAGTCCTTCAGCGACAGCGTCAGGTCCATGTGCGGCACGCCCGAGACCTCGGCGCGCAGGAGCATCTTCGCGTCGGAGTCGACCGAGATCTTGTACCAGTCCACGTCGCCGGCCGGCGCGATCGTGCCCTGGATCTGGTCCTGGCTGAACGGCGTCGCGTCGACGAGCTGGTCGTTCGGCTCGAACTCGGTGCGCCCCTGGTAGGGCAGGAGCTCGGTCATCAGGTCGTACGGGACGTCGGGGTTGCCGGTCTTGTACTTCGAGCGCAGGCGCAGCAGGTACTTCGCCGGGCCGCGGACCCCGAAGTTGCGCAGGCTCTCGCCCTCGCCGATGCCGCCGTCGTCGACTTCCTTGAGCATGTAGCCGTTCGTGTCGTAGACGTCGAGGACCGGATCCACCTTCGGCACCTCGCTGACGTCGACGTTGAGCAGGAACAGGCCGGTCTGCGCGACGTCGACCGAGTACCAATCCTCCTCGCCGGCGCCCGGGGCGTCCGCCAGCAGGTCGTGCGCCGGCCAGTAGTGGCCGCGCACGTCGCCGTTCGCCTCGATCGGCTGGGCGGTCAGCGCCGAGTCGTTCGGCTTGCGCTCGCGCCCCGCGGCCGTGTCCAGCGACGTCTTCAGGCGGTACTCCTGCGTCGGATTGTTCGCGGTCGGGTTTTTGTTCGAGACGACCAGATAGTAGACGCCCGGCGAGACCCCGAGGTCGAGCAGGCGCTCGTCGCCGCCGACCGTCGTCTCGTCGACGCGCATCAGCTCGCGGCGGTCCTTGTCGTAGGCCGAAAGCACGAAGTCGACGTCGCGGATCCCGCCGAGCGTCGCCGACAGCGAGCCCTCCGTCCGGACGTCGAGCCGATACCAGTCGACGTCGGTCGGGCTCGAGATCGTTCCGACCGCCGTCCCGCCCGGCCGCAGCTCGGTCGCCTGCTGGAAGCTGTCGTTCGGCTCCTTCTCCCGCGCCGGCCCGCACGCCGCGATTAACAAAGGGGTCAGGCACAAAATTAACTTTTTCGGGAACATTCTGAAGAGCTGGCGCGTATGCATACGATGCCTCGTTTGCCAAGGATACATTATCCCGGCGCGGTCTATCATGCGATGTCGCGGGGGGTCGATGGGAGAGCGATATTCCACGACGACGGCGACCGTCGGGTGTTCTTAGGAATACTCGGAGAGACGAAAAATGATTTCGGACTCAAGCTGTTCGCCTACTGCCTGATGGGAAACCATTTTCACCTCCTGCTCAGAGTCGGCGACTCTCCGCTTCAGTTCGGGATGCATCGTTTCCTAACGCGTTATTCGCACTACTTCAACCAGCGTCACAAACGCCAAGGACATCTGTTTCAATCACGCTACACGGCCCCGGTCTGCGATCAAGGCGCGTATCTTTTTAATTTACCGCGCTATATCCACCTCAATCCCGTCCGAGCGGGTCTCGTCGCGGCGCCGGACCTCTGGCCCTGGAGCGGCCACAGGGGATTGGCCGGAACGAGTCACGACCCCCTGCTCGACAAAACCGCCTTCGCGCGGCTCACTGGGACGACGGAGGCCGACCTGGAGGCGCGCTACGCGGACGCCCTGGAAACCGTCGGCGCCGGACGCCGTGCCCCGTCGCTGGGCGAGCTCGCTCTGGAAGCCGCCCGCCGCGGCGGGATTTCCGTCAGCGCCCTTCTGGCCGGGCGCCGGGGCAAGCGCCTGACTGAGGCCAAACTGCGGTTCATCGCGTTAGCGCGAGGCAGCGGCTACCAATGGACGAAAATCGCGGCCGTATTGAATTGCTCTCCGGCCGGCGTGACGCTCCTGTGGCGGAGAAAAGTTAAATTCGTGCCTGACCCCTTTGTTAAAAGTCGCGGGTGGGGCGGGACAGGTAGTAGCTCTTGACGAAGTTCATCCAGACGGGGGCGGAGACGGCGCCGCCCGCCTTGCCCGGGGGCATCGGGGCGTTGTCGTCGTGGCCGACCCAGACGGCGGCGGCCAGGTCCGGCGTGACGCCGGCGAACCAAGCGTCGCGGTAGTCGTTCGTCGTGCCGGTCTTGCCGGCGGCCGGGATCGTGAA
>JAGWRY010000324.1 GCA_028869495.1 Elusimicrobiota bacterium
GGAGGAAGCCGAGGAAGACGAAGCTGTCCCCGGGCAGGCCCGAGCCGGCGACGGCCGCGGTGACCGCGGCGGGGCCGGGGAGCGCGGTCACCGGCAGGCCTTCGCGGCGCGCGGCGGCGACCGCGCGGCGGCCCGGGTCCGAGACGCCGGGGCAGCCGCCGTCGGAGACGAGCGCGACGTCCCGGCCGCGGCGCAGGCGCTCGAGGACCTTCTCGACGGAGCGCGCGTCGGACTCGTCGTAGCGCTCGAGGGGCGTCGACAGGCCGAAGTGCGACATCAGCTGGCGCGTGCGCCGGGTGTCCTCGCAGAAGACGACCTCGGACTCCTTGAGCGCGCGCAGGGAGCGCGCGGTCATGTCCTCGAGGTTGCCGATCGGGGTCGGCACGACGTAGAGCATCAGAGCCGGCTCTCCTCGGGCGACTCGAGGCTCCACTCGGCCGACTCGAGGCGCAGGAACGTCTCGACGACCTTCGGGTCGAACTGGGAGCCGGAGCCCTTCTTGAGCTCGCCGACGGCGACCTCGCGGCCGAGGGCCTTGCGGTACGGGCGGTCGGAGGTCATCGCGTCCCAGGCGTCGAGGACGGCGACGATGCGGGAGCCCAGCGGGATCTCCTCGCCCTTCAGGCCCTCGGGGTAGCCGCGCCCGTCGTACCATTCCTGGTGGTAGAGGACCATCTGCGCGACGGGGCCGAGGTACTTGACCGGGGACAGGATCTGGTGGCCGATGATCGGGTGCTTCTTCATCTCCTCGTACTCCTCGGGCGTCAGCTTGCCCGGCTTGAGGAGGATCGCCTCGTCGATGCCGATCTTGCCGATGTCGTGCAGGAGGGCCGCGTACTCGACGTAGCGGACCATCTGGTCGGGCAGGCCCAGCTCGAGGGCGACCTTGCGCGCCTTGACCCGCGCGCGGTCCGAGTGCTCGTGCGTGTAGGCGTCCTTCGAGTCCACCGCGCGCGCCAGCGTCTGCACCATCTCGAGGTAGAAGGTCTGCAGGCTGTCGAAGAGGTCCATGTTGTGCAGCATGACCGCGGATTCCCCGGCCAGGATGCCGAGGAACTTGACGTTGTAGTCGCTGAAGGCCTCGGCGCCTTCCTTCGCGTGCAGGTTCAGGACGCCGATCGGCTTGCCCTTGACCATCAGCGGGATCGAGACGAAGGGCTCGACGTCGCCGGCGGCCGGGGCGACGTAGCGCGGGTCGCCGGCGGGGTCGGCGATGAAGATCGGCTGGCCGGACGCGAAGGCCTTGCCGGCGACGCCCTCGCCGGGCTTGAGGAACAGCTTCTGCGTCTTGTCGTGGCCGAGGCTGCGCGCGGCGACGATCTCCAGGCAGCCCTCGCGCTCGTCCCACATCATCACCGAGCCGCGGTCGCACTTCATCAGGCGGCACGCGCAGTCGAGCACCGCGCGCCCGAACTCCTCCCGGCTGACGGCGCCCGAATGGGAGACGCCGTGCTCCTGCAGGGACAGCAGCATCGAGAGCAGCTCGTCGAGCTTGCTCCAGCCCTCGGGCGCGATCGGCGTCGGGGCCTTGGGGCCGGCGACCTCCAGCGCGTAGAGGCGCCGCAGGACGACGATCAGCGCGGCCAGCAGGCCCGCGCACAAGACGAGCGGGACCCAGAACAAGGCGGAGTCGGGCATCCCTTGAACACTAGCATTTCCGCGCCGCGAGCGTCCACGGCGCCGGCGCCCGAAAAAGTCCTATTTTTTAACGCTTTTTGAGGCTTCGAGGAGCTCGTCCGTCTTTTTCTCGCCGAGCATCTCGACGAGCTGGGAGCGGGCGCCCTTGCGGTCGATGCTGTCGGTGGAGGACGTCGCGTAGCGGACCAGCAGGGGCACGGCGGCCGGCTGGCGGGAGGCGAACACCGCGCCGGCCCAGAGCAGGCGCGTGCGGTCGTCGGGCGCCTTGTCGTGCAGGACGATCAGCGCGGGGACCTCGGCGTCGGTCGAGCACGCGCCGGCCTTCAGCGCCAGGCGATGGCGCAGCTCGTAGTCGAGCGCGTCGTCCTGGACCATCGCGATCATCTTCGCGCGCGTCGCGCGCGCGTCGTCGACGGAGATCTCCGCGCCGGCGGCCTCGAGCGCGCGCTGGCGCACGGTCGGGCGGTCCGAGCGCGCCCACTCCTGGATCTTCGGGAAGGCCTTCCTCCAGTAGTAGCGGCCCAGCAGGCGCGCGACGAGCGCGCTCTCCTCCGACTTCTTCAGGATCAGCTTGTACGCCTCGTCGCCGCGCCAGCGCGCGAGCGTGCGCAGGGCCTCGTACTGAGCCCACCACTCGTTGCGGTCGGCCAGGACGTTCAGCGCGCTGACGTCCGCCGACAGCCGCTTCTTGGCGATCTTGCGGATCAGCGGCAGGGCCGCGGCGGAGCGCACGTAGTAGGCGCCGTCGATGCCGAAGAGCTGGGACTCGGGCTCGGGCTGCTTCAGGTACGTGATGAACAGCGGCTCGAGCTGGGGGCTGTCCCGCGGGACCAGGGCGAGTGAGGCGAGCATCTCCTTCCTCAGCTCGGGGTTCGGGTAGCGGGAGAAGAGGTCGAACAGCGCCGAGACGTCCTGGCCGGAGACGGGCCGCGTCCGGGCGATCTCCTCGAGGATCTGCGCGCGCTCGTCGTCGTTCGTCGCGGCGAGGAAGCGCTCCTTGAGCACGGCGACGGTCGGCGCGCCGACCGGGCCCGCCTCGGCGGCCTGGTCCACGGACGGCGGCGGCTCGGCGACCGGGGCGCCGCTCTGAGCGGCGGCCAGCGAGGCGAGCAGGAGCAGGGGGGCGATCATCGGCGTTCCTCCAGGACGCGCGCGAGCGCCGCCTCGAGGCTGACGAGGCGGTAGCCGGCGGCGTCGAC
>JAGWRY010000325.1 GCA_028869495.1 Elusimicrobiota bacterium
CGGCGCGGCGGCGACCGAGTCGCGCAGGCCGGCGCGGGCGTCGGCGAGGAGGGCGCTCTCGCGCGCGGCGGCGGCGGCCAGGCGCGCCTTCAGGGCCGGGCTGGTCTCGACGAAGCGGCGCAGGACGTCCTCGGCCTTCGGGCCGCCCTTCAGGCGCACCGCGTCGCGGGCGGCCAGGGCGGGCGTGGCGGCCAGAGCCGCCGTCAGGACGAGCGCGAGCCTCATGGAGAGATTATACCTCGGCGGGCGGGCGTCCGTCGGGGGCCCTTCGGACCGCGCGGCCTAGGACCGCCGGCGCAGGAAGATCCCGCGGCGCCGGTCCTTGCGCACGTCGTCCCAGGGGAAGCAGAGGCCGTTCATCGCGACGTAGACGCCGGGCGGCAGGGACTGCGCGAAGGAGAGCGCCGAGCCCAGGTTGAACAGGCCGTCCGAGGAGCCGAAGCGGTACGGGCGCATCGCGCCGGTCAGCACGACGGTCTTGCCCGAGAGATTGCGCCCGAGGACCGCGGCGGTCGCGGCCATCGTGTCGGTGCCGTGCGTGACGACGAGGCGCGCCTCGCGCGCGCGCCGGCAGGCGGAGAGGACCCGGCGCCGGTCGACCGCGGTCATCGTCAGGCTGTCCTTGAGCATCAGCGTGGTCACGCGCACGTCCACGCGGCAGCGCCCCAGGCGCAGCATCTCCGGGACGTGGGTGCGGCGGAAGAAGAGGCTGCCGTCGCGTTCGGCGTAGTCCTTGTCGAAGGTCCCGCCGGTCGCCAGAAGCCGCACGCGCATGCGGCTATCTTACCACGAAGAGGCGACTCCGGCCCGCAGGGCGCGCGTCTGGTCGTAGCTCTCGATGGCCCGCGCCAGGGCCCCGGCCAGGCGGTCCTGATAGGCGGGGTCGGCCAGGCGGCGCGCCTCGCGCGCGTTGCTCAGGTAGCCGAGCTCGACCAGGACGCTCGGCGTGCCCGGGTTCTTCAGCACGTAGTAGTCGGAGCGGCGGCGCTCGACGCGCACGCCCGCGCGGCGCAGGGAGAGCGCGACGTCGCGCGCGAGGACGGCCCCCTCGCTGGACTCGACGCGCGGCGGCGCCGGCATCGGCGGCACGTAGCGGTGCCGCGGCTTGCGGTAGGGCTTGTGCTTGGAGAGGTCGGGGCCGTAGCTGTAGACGGTCGCGCCCCGCGTGCGCGGGTTACGGACCTCGTTGAGGTGGATCGAGACGAAGAGCGCCCCGCTCCAGTCGACGGAGTCGAGCAGGCGCCGGTCGAGCGTCACGAAGCGGTCGCTGTCGCGCGTCATCATCACGGGGACGTCCGCCTGCAGGCGCGCGCGCAGGCGGCGCGCGACCGCCAGCGCGATGTCCTTCTCGCGCAGACCGTGCGCGACGGCGCCGAGGTCGTGGCCGCCGTGCCCGGGATCGATGATCACCGGCTCCAGCGGCAGTCCCGCCGGGGCCGGCGTCGGGGCGGAGGGCGTGCGCGCCGCCGCGGGGGCGGCGACGACGGCCGACAGTAGGGCCGCGGCGAAGGCTTTGGAGCGGGCGTTCATTCGGGTTCGAGGACGGATTCTCGACGGGCGTCCACTACATATATAACGGACGTTTTCTCCGTCGTCAAGGGGGCCCGGACGCTGGAAGGGCCGGCCCCTTTCGGGACCGGCCCTTCCGCGTGATATCGAGGACGTCAGGCCAGGAGCTTCGAGAGCAGGAGGCTGATTGCGAAGCCGGCGGCGGCGCCGATCACGGCGCCGAGCGGCCCGCCGAGGAACCAGCCGGCCGCCGCGCCGGCGGCGGCGCCGGCCGCGCCGACCAGGGGCTTGAAGCCCGAGAACAGGCGGCCGAGCAAGCCCTTGGGCTTGGCCTGCTCGCTCGGAGAGGGGATCGCGGACGCCGTGAAATCCGACGCGGGCGAGGACGGGGGAACCACGGCGGGCGGCGTCAGCCCTTTCGTGTCGAGGGCGCCCGTCACCTGGGCGTTCAGCGCGGCCCGGGCGGGGGTGCCGTCGAAGCCGGTCGTCGCGGGGGTGCGTCCGGAGGCCATGTCCGCGGCCTGGGTGTAGGCCGGGGCGGAGAACTGGCCGGCCAGGGCCGGAGAGGCCAGGGCCGCCAGCAGGGCCGCGACGAGCGCGCGACGTTTCATGTCCTGAGTATAATGATCGCGGACCGCGGGCGCCTGAGACGGAGCGCCTAGGCCCGTCTGGGCCCAAAGACCTAGATTGAGAAACCTCCCGAATCTCCTGCTGACCGGAGCGACCGGATTCCTCGGCCGCCACCTGGACGAGGCCTTGTCGCCGGCCTGGCGCGTCTCCCGCGCCTCCCGGAGCGCGGCGGGGCCGGGCGCCCTGGCCCTCGACCTCGCGCAGCCGGCCTCGATCGAGCGCGCCTTCGCCGCCGCCCGCCCCGCCGCCGTCGTCCACTCCGGCGCAATCGCCGGGCCGGACGACTGCGAGCGCGACCCGGAGCGGGCCCGGCGCGTCAACGCGGAGGCGACGCGCGTCCTGGCCGGGCTCTGCGCGAAGGCGGGGGCGCGGCTGGTCTTCGTCTCGACCGACCTCGTTTTCGACGGCGCGCGGGGCCTCTACGCCGAGGGCGACGCGCCGCGCCCGCTGTCCGTCTACGGCCGCGTCAAGCGCGAGGCCGAGGAGGCCGTCCTCGCCCTGACGCCGGGCGCCTTCGTCCTGCGCGTGTCGAGCGTCTACGGGCGCCCGCTCGGCGGCCGCCCCTGCTTCGTCGAGCGGGTCCGCCGGGCGCTGGCCGGCGGGCGGGAGTTCGCGGCCTTCGTCGACGAGGTCCGCTCGCCGACCGACGCCGATCAGCTGGCCGGGGTCGTCGGGCGCCTGCTGGACGGCGCGGCGCCCGCGGGGCTCTACCATTGGTCGGGCGGGGAGCGTTCGACGCGCTTCGAGACCGCCCGCGCGGCCGCCCGGGCCTTCGGGCTGGACGAGCGGCTCGTGCGTCCCGCGCGCGCGGGCGATTCCCCGGCGCCGCGGCCGCGCGACAGCTCGCTCGACCCGTCGTGCCTGGCGGGCCTCCTGGGGCTCGCGCCGCGGACCCAGGCCGAGGGCTTCGCCGCGCTCGCGGCGCGGGCCTAGTCCGGGCGCGTCAGGCGGCCGAGACCTCGGCCTCGAGGGTCGACGGGGTCTTCAGCGCGTTGGCGACGATGCAGTAGCGCTTGGACGACTCGATCAGGCGCTTGGCCTCGTCCTCGAAGCCGGTGGGCACCTTCGCGCGCACCGAGACCTTGAAGGACGTGAAGACCAGGCCCTCCTTCGTCTTCTCGAGCACGCTCTCGCCGGAGGCGTCCCAGCCCTTGAGCTCGAGGCCCGGCTTGCGCTTGGCCAGGGCGAGGAAGGTCAGCATCAGGCACTGCGTCAGCGCGGCCAGCAGCAGGTGCTCGGGGCTCCAGCGCGACGGGTCGCTCCCGTCGAACTCGGGCGGCGAGCCGCCGCCGATGGGCGGGCGGGCGCCGGACGCGATCTCGCTGAGGTCGGCCTCCTTCCACGACAGGGAGACCTGATAGCGGTGCGGGAACGGATGGGGCATGGGACCTCCGTGGAGCTAGGCGGCGGCCTCGTCCTCGTCGTCCGCGAAGAACCAGCGCGGGGGCAGGAGGCCGAGGACGACGAGGACGAGCTGGCTCGCGCAGAACAGCGTCAGCCAGTAGAACGCCTTCTGCATGAAGCCGTAGGAGTGCAGGCCGATGCCGAGCATGTTGACGCCGAACCAGGACAGCGCGGTCACGACGTTGCCGAAGACGGTCATCGTCATGATCCCGCGCTCGCGCGCGACGCCGGAGAAGCGCGCGTGCAGGATGATCGCGTTCCACAGCACGATCAGGAGCGCGCCGTTCTCCTTCGGGTCCCAGCCCCAGAAGCGGCCCCAGGACTGGTCGGCCCAGATGCCGCCGAGCGTCGTGCCGATGAAGCTGAAGAGGAGCGCGAAGGCGACGACGCCGTAGGCGAGCGCGACCAGGTCGCGCGTCGTCGCCGGGTCGGGGTTCTTCAGCAGCTGGCGGCGCAGGACCCAGGCGATGCCGAGCGCGCCGGCCAGGAACGTCGACGCGTAGCCGATCGTGACGGTGACGACGTGCGTCGCGAGCCAGAAGTTCGAGTCCAGGACCGCGCGCATCATCTCCATCGTGTCGCCGGACGCGCTCAGGTGCTGGGCGATCACGAGCGTGCAGAAGCCGAGCAGGCAGCCGCCGGCGATCGCGAAGCCCTTCTTGTGGATGCGTTCGGCGGCGAGGCCGAGGAGGGCCGCCGCCCAGCCGACGAAGACGGCCGACGAATAGAGGTTCGTGACCGGCGGGCGCCCCTGCAGCCAGATGCGCGCGAGCAGGCCCGCGGTGTGGACGAGGACGGCGGCCCCGGTCAGCGCGACGGCGGCCGCGCGGACCTCGTCGCGGAGCGTCCCCCACCAGACGAAGATCGCCAGAAGGGCGAGCACGTAGAGGGCCATGCCGGACACGAACGGCTGGGCCTCGTTGAACTCGACCTCGGAGTCGAGCTTCGAGACGTACTCGGGGTGGACGCGCTGGACCCAGGCCGTCAGGTCGCTGACGGCGGAGCGGAACGCCGCCGGGTCGGAGCGGCGCCAGGCGTCGCCCATCAGCGCCCAGTCGGCCAGGCCCGGGTGGGGGCCGCTGTCGGGCGGGGGCGTCAGCATCCCCTCGCCGAAGGAGGCCCAGGCGCCGACGCCCTGCCCGCTCCGCGGCGGCAGGCAGCGGAAGGCCGCGGCCTTGGCCAGGAACTGGTAGCGCTCGAGCAGCTGGGCCAGCGCCTTCATCGCGGCCTTCCCGCGCGCCGTCGCGCCGCGCCCGGAGTGGGCGGCGCGGACGGCCTCGGGCACGACCTGCTCGAACAGGCGCAGTTCGGAGGCGGGGTTGCCGTCGCCGGAGACCATGATCGTGTTCTTGATCTGCTCGTAGAGGTTCAGGCGGCTGGCGAGGTTGATCACCGCGGATTGGAAGCGCGAGCGCTTCTCGGACGGGATCCGTTCCGCGCTCTGGGCCTGCTTGTCGATCTCGTCGCGCGAGGCCTGCAGCTTCCAGTAGGCGTAGCGCCGCTGGCGGCCGGGCTCCAGGCCGATCAGGCCGAGGACGTCGGGGTCGTCGATCGTGAAGATCTCGTAGGTGTCGGCGGTCTCGGGCTTGAACATCGCGTCGAGGAGCCACTGCGTCGCCGACAGGGTCCGGCCGTGCCCGAGCGGGAGGGTCTGCGTGCCGCGGATGAGGAGCAGGGAGTTGCGCGCGAACGAGTCGACCGGCTTGACGCGGCCGCCCTCGAGGACCGGCAGGCGCGAGAACTCGGCGATCGGGAACTTGGTCCGCGGCGCGGGGGCGATCAGCGGCCAGGCCGCGCCGAAGAGGGCCAGGGCCAGCGTCCCCCAGAAGATCCGCCGGACGAGGGCCTTCGACGCCTTCTTCGGCTTCGTCACGCGCGCGTCCTCCCGAGCGAGGCGGACAGCTTCAGCCCGAAGTGGAGCAGCATGCCCAGCGCGACGAGCGCGCAGGCCAGGTACGGCAGGCGCCAGCCCGGGTTGCGCACGACCTGGAAGATCGAGAGCTTGTCGCCCTTGCCGTAGCTGGCCTGGTAGAAGGTCAGCCCGCGGTAGCGCAGCGGGTGGTTCATGTGGATCAGCACGTCGCGGTCCTCGCCCGCGGACGGGTCCTTCAGGCGCACGAGGCTGGCGAAGTTCTTCGGGATGTCGGTGCCCGGGTAGATGTCGTGGGTGAACTTCTCGAGGGTCAGCGAGAACGGCAGGTAGTAGCGGCGGTGGCGCAGCTCGAGGCGCCACGTGCGCCCGTCCAGCGCGAAGCCCTGCGGCGCGCCCAGGCCGTTCGAGACCCAGAACACGCCCAGCGAGCGGCCCTTCGCGACGGGCTCGATCAGCGCGGCGGCCGTGTTGTCCTCGTTGTCCGCCGTCGCCAGCGGGGCCGGGGCGACGTTCAGGTTCGCGCCGACGCCCGCCGTCGCCAGCGGCTCGGGGTCGCCGGAGCGGTGCAGGCTCAGGACCGAGTTCGGGTAGTAGCGCTTGACGAGGATCGTGAACGGCAGGGACGGCGTCTCGATCGCCTTGCTTCTTTTAAGGATCGACTGCGGGATCGCGGTGACGACGTCGGTCTTCGGGTCGGTCGTGTCGACGACGGCCAGCTCCATTTGGTCGTAGTCCTGCGAGTAGGAACTGGTCTGCCCGACCGGGATCGGCATCTGGCTCTCGACCTGGAAGAGCGCGGTGCCGAACTCGCCGAGGACCAGCAGGGCCAGGCCCAGGTGGGCCATCCACAGGCCCGCCTTGCGGCGGCTGAGCTCGAGGCGCAGGAACTGCGCGAACAGCAGGTTCAGCAGGAGGACGGCGCCGATCAGCCCGCCGCCCGGGAAGACCGGGATGCGCGTCGACAGTCCCGGCGGCCGCCACCAGATCAGGAACGAGCGCACCGTGCGCACGACGGCCTGGTGCGTGCCGAGCGGGACCTGGAGGAGGGTGCAGGCCGCGACGACGACCATCAGGAGGACCAGGCAGGCGAGGGTCAGCTTCAGCGAGCTGAGCGCCCGGCCGACCCGCCGCAGGGGGGTGTCAGCGCGCATCGGACTTGAGCTCCCGGAGCATGCGCAGGAACGCGGGGCGCGCGGCCGCGACGGCCGAAGCCGGTCCCATCAGCTTGAAGAACCAGGTCGTGCCGCGGTGCATGATCGCGCCGGCGACGAGGCGCGTCGCCGGGGTCCCGCCGCCGGTGAAGTCGTAGAGGCGGATCTCGCCGGCCGGGCTGCGCAGGAGCCGGCGCTCGGACGGGATCTCCTTCTCGCCGATCGGCTTGAGCGAGAGCTGGCCGCGCCAGCGGTTGACGTTGGCGAGCTCGCCGCCGACGGAGCCGGGGAGCGCGATCACGGTGACCTGCGCCTTCCCGCCCGGGGGCTCGAGCGTCGCCTCGCGCAGTCCGTCGGCCGGCAGCTCGGTCCAGCCCTTCGGCGTCTCCCAGACCAGGCCCTTCGCGCGGGGGACCGGGGGCAGGCCGGCCGCCATGCCCATCGCCGGTTCCTCGTCCTGCTTGGGCACGCGGTGGACCTCGATCCGGTCCCTGCGGCATCCCGCGGCGAGCGCGATCAGCAGGAGAGGGACGAGGGTCTTCACGCTCCGCATTGTACCATTTCGTAGAATCCCGCCATGGCCACCCTGATCGAAAATCCGGTCGTCGTCCCCGCCGCGGGCAGCAAGCCGAAGATCATCCGCGAGTACGTCGGGCGCGTGCGCTCGAAGACCGCGGCCGCGTCCGTCGCGCGCATGTCGAGCCCGCAGGGCTGGGTCGAGCCCGGGCAGACCCCGGAGTTCGACGAGTTCACGCTGGTCCTGTCCGGGAGCCTGCGCGTCGAGACGAAGGCGGAGACGCTGGACGTCGCGGCCGGCCAGGCCGTGATCGCGCCGAAGGGCGAGTGGGTGCGCTACTCGACGCCGGCCGGGCCCTGCGAGTACGTCGCGGTCTGCGTGCCGGCCTTCTCGCCCGAGACGGTCAGGCGCGACCCGGCTTAGCCGCCCGCGCGAACTCGGCCTCGACGGCCTCGTAGCGGGCCTCGGCGGCGCGCACGAACCGGCGCTTCTCGGCGAAGGAGCCCGGGAAGAAGGCGCCCTTGAAGCCGGCGACCGTCAGGCGCTTGAGCTCCTCGCGGGTGACCTGCGCGCCCGCGCAGACGAGCTCGAGCTCGCGGGCGACCGTCGTGTTGGAGACCAGGCGGTTGTCGGTGCAGATCGAGACGGACAGGCCGTAGTCGATCATCTTGCGCACCGGGTGGCGGGCGATGCTCTTCAGCGACGGGATCGTCTGCAGGTTGCTGGTCACGCAGACCTCGATGCCGATGCGCTGGCTGGCCAGGTAGTTGGCGAGATCGGCGACGTAGCGCTTCCGGTCCTCGATCTTCGGGTCCTGGACCATCTCGTCGGCGAACAGGAAGGTGCCGTGGCCGATGCGGTTGGCGTGGCACTGCGTGACCGCCTGCCATATGGACTCCGGCCCGTAGGCCTCGCCGGCGTGGACGGTCTTGCGCACGAAGTGGTTGTGCGCGTACTGGTAGGCGGCCCAGTGGTCGGCCGGCGGGTAGCCGGCCTCCTCGCCGGCCAGGTCGAAGCCGACGACGGGCAGGCCCTCCGAGCCGAGCTCGACGCCGGCGCGCGCGAGCTCCAGGCTCGCGGCCGCGTAGACCTCGTCCTTCGGCGCGTGCTCCATCAGCCGCAGCATGTCGGCGAAGTACGGCGACATCCCGCGCTTGAAGCGGCGCATCGCGCACAGGATCATCCCGTAGTGGAACGGGACGTCCGCGCCGGACTTGACCGCCTTCGACGCGTCGTGGGCCTTGGCGCCCGCGGCCAGGCCCGCGTTGACCGCGCGCACGATCTCGCGCACGCCGACCGTCGGCGTCACGTGCAGCTGGGGCGCGAAGCGGACCTCGATGTAGCGCACGCCCTCGGCGGCGTTGTCCTCGACGAGCTCCTGCGCGGCGCGCGACAGGTTGTCGAGGTCGGCCAGGACCGCGCACGTGTACATGAAGCCGTGCAGGTACTCGGGCAGGTCCTTGTAGGAGTCCTTGAACACCAGGCGGCGCAGGCCCGCCTCGGTGTAGGAAGGGAGCTTGACCTTCATCTCGCGGGCCAGCTCGATGAGGGTCTTCAGCCTCAGCGAGCCGTCCAGGTGCAGATGGAGGTCGGACTTCGGGATCGCGCGCAGGAAAGCGGGGGAGATTCGCTCTTTCACGATGCGCCGAGGATATCAATTTCGGGGGCGCCCGCGCGCGCCGGCCTGGACGAACCGCGGGCCTCGCCCTATACTAAGGACCATGCCGACGGATCCGGAAGCGCCGCCACACTCCTCCGCGAGGGTCTACGCCGTCTTCGCGGCGGCCTTCGCCGTCCCGGTGGCGGCGGCCCTGATCCTCTGGGTCCTGAAGGGAAGGCGCCCGGCGCCCGCCGCGCCGCCGGCCGCCGCGCCGGCCTTCGCCTCGCGCGCCGACGGGGAGGCCGAGCCGCC
>JAGWRY010000326.1 GCA_028869495.1 Elusimicrobiota bacterium
CCCGGCCCCGGCGCCGCCCGCCGCGCCGGAGGCCGAGGCCCTCATCCTTTATACGTCCGGCACGACGTCGGGCCCGAAGGGGGTCGTCCTCTCGCGGCGCGCGCTGGCGTCGCGCCTGGAGGCCCTGCGCCGCGCGGTGCCCGCGACCTCCCTCGAACGCGCGCTCTGCGCCCTGCCCCTGCACCACGGCCACGGCCTGATCGGCGGGCTTCTCCTGCCGCTGACGGCGGGGCGGGAGGTCGTGCTGGCGCCGCCGCTCTCGTCCGCCTCCGCCTTCGACCTGGGCGCCCTCGTCGCGGAGAGCCGCGCGACCTTCGCGACGGGGGTCCCCGCGCTGTGGCGCGCGGCGCTGCGCCTGAGCGCTCCGCCGCCGAGGGGGCTCCTGCGCCGCCTGCACAGCGCGTCCTCGCCGCTGGACGCGGACCTGCGCCGGGAACTCGCCGAGTGGTCCGGCGGCGCCGAGGTCGTCAACGTCTACGGGATGACCGAGGCCGCCGCCTGGGTCTCCGGCTCCGAGCCCGGCGACGGGCGCCCCGGCGCGGTCGGGCGGGGCTGGGGCGCCGAGCTGGTCGTCGCCGACGAGGCGGCGGACGCCCCGGCGCCCCTGCCGGCCGGACGCGAGGGCGAGGTCTGGGTGCGCGCGGACTCCTTGATGTCCGGCTACGCGGGCCGTCCCGAGTTGACCGCGCGCGTCCTGCGGGGAGGCTGGTACCGCACCGGCGACCGCGGCGTCGCGGAGCCCGACGGCGTCCTGCGCCTGCTCGGCCGGCGGGACGACGCGATCAACCGCGCCGGGGTCAAAGTCCAGCCCGAGGAGGTCGAGGCCGCGCTCGCCCGCCACCCGGACGTGGCCGAGGCCTGCGCGTTCGGCGTCCCGCACGAGATCGCAGGGGCGCTGGTCGCGGCGGCCGTCGTCTGGCGGCCGGGCGCGCGCGCGGGGTTCGCCGACCTCGAGCGCTGGTGCGGGGAGAGGCTGGCCGAGGCGAAGGTCCCGCGCCGCTGGTTCGCGCTCGAGCGCCTACCGCGCACGGCGACCGGGAAGGCGCGGCGGCGCGAGGTCGCGGCGCTCTGCGCGCGCGGCGAGGGAGGGGCGGCGTCCGACGCCGCGCCGCGCCGCCCATGAGCGCCGAGACGACGGTCGAGCGCGTGCGCCGCTGCCTGCGCCGGTGCGCGCCGCAGGCTCCGGAGGAGGCGCTGGCTCCCGGCGCCCCGCTGTTCGACAACAAGGTCCTGGACTCGCTGACGACGGTGGAGCTGGCCCTCCTCCTCGAGCGCGAGTTCGGCGTGCGCGTGCGCGCCGCGGACCTCTCGCGCGAGCGCTTCGGGACCGTCGAGGCGATCGCTCGGTTCGTCGAGTCCCGCGCGCGGACGGAGCCCTGACGCCTCGCGGCCGACGCGGATGATCTCCGTCAGCATCTTCCGGATGTTCCACGTCTCGCCCGCGATGCTGACGGGCTTCTACGTGCTGCTGGCGGCCTGCGGCGTGCTGGCGCGCACGCTGCCGCCGCGCCTGCGGCGCGCGTTCCTGGCGCTCGCGGGCCTGGCGTTCGTCGCGCGCTTCTTCTCGGCGACGATGGCGCCGGCCCTGGCGGCGCTGGCGCTCCTGCTCTGGCGCGTCTGCGACGGCGGCGAGACGCTCGACGCGCGCCGCACGCTCGCCGCCGCGGCGGTCGTCGCGTTCGGCCTGGGCCCGGCCTGCTTCGGCGGCTTCTTCGCGGGCTACACGCACGGCCACGTCCGGCTCCAGGACCTGCTGACCGTGATGTTCCTGGCCAACATGCTCAAGAAGTCCGTCTATTACGTCTACGAGCGCCGCGCCGGCCGCGCGCGCTCGCCGGCCGCGGGCGACTTCCTGGCCTACTTCTTCGCGCTGCCGTTCACCGTCGGCAGCGTGATCTTCGCCCCGTCCGAGGCGGCCTCGCGGTGGGAGGCGCGCTCGCGGCGCGACGACCTGCTCTCGGGGCTCAGGACCCTCGCGTTGGCGGCCCTGCACGCCGGCGCCTGCTGGCTGCTCATCCGCGGCGGCTGGACCCGCGCCTACGACGAGCAGTTCCTCGCGCGCGCGGCCGCGCTGCGCTGGTGGCAGCTGTGGCTGATCTTCGTCTCGACCTACGTCGGGGTCTACCTGCACCGCTACGCGCTCGACCAGACCTGCGTCGGCGCCGCGCGCCTGCTGGGCTGGGACGTGCGCGGCAACTACGACTGGGCGCTCTTCCCGGCCGACTACGCCGACTACTGGCGGCGCTGGAACATCCACTTCCGCGAGCTGCTGATGGCCCTCTTCTACTATCCGTCGGCCCTGCGCCTCGCGCGCCGGCGGCCGGGGCGGCGCGAGACGAACCTGATCGCGGCCTGCTTCGTCACCTTCGCGGGAGCGGCGGTCTTCAACTTCGTCCTGCACGCGGCCTTCTACCGGCCCGGCTTCGGCGCCGCCTACTACAACCTCGCCGTGCGCCTGGCGCTCTACGAGGGCTTCGCCTGGGTCATGGTCTCGGCGGCCGGGATCGCGGAGATGCGCCGGCGCGCCGCCGGCAAACCCGAGCCCGGGCGCTGGCGGCGCGCGGCGGGCGTCGCGATCACTCTGCTCCTGCGCGCGGGCAGCGTCCCGATCTACCTGACCGACGTGCCCGGGCTCTCGTGGACCGTCCCGGTGCGTCTTATCGCGGCGGCGTTCGGCGTCCCTTTCCGCCGCTGACGGGCCCCTGCGGACGGGCGGAGAAGATCCAGACGTCCTGGAAGGGGACGAAGCCGATCTTCGCGGCCTGCACGTAGCCGGCCTTCCGGAAGTCCCTCGTGATGGCGTTGTGCCCCGTGATCCAGCGGCCTTCCGGGCCGCTCGGGATGTACGGATGGGGGGCGTCGCTCCTCAGGTACTTGCGGTAGCGCTGGATCAGAATCAGCTTGTTGAGGGTCACGACGTCGCGCAGCTCGATGTAGAGGATCTCGGCGGTGTTGCGGCCCGGCATCCCGGCCAGGCGCAGGCGGCGCACGAGCCAGGTCGCGTAGGGGCGCTCCAGCGGGGCGAGCTTCAGGCCCGGCGCGACGTCGTCGCCGTCGACGAAGTTCGCGAACAGGTCCTCGTACAGGCAACGGTTCAGCTGGAAGAGGATGTCCCGGTGGAGCTCCTCGGGCGGCACGGAGGACAAGGGCCCCCCGGCCATGCTCCGGATCTGACGGACGAGCTCGCGGTCGAAGACGCTCCCCTGCGGCTCCCGCTCCAGGTCCGCGACGAGCCCCTTCCAGTCGACGACGTCCTCCGGGACGAAGGCGTAGTGGTCCGCCTCCGGCTGGCCGACGACGACGACGCGGCCGCCGGGGTTGAGCGAGCGGCGGATCTGCGAGAAGTAGCCGACGCGGTCGTGGATGTAGGAGATCAGATCGTAGATCAGGACGAGGTCGAACTTGTGCGACGTGTAGAACGGGTCGACCCCGTCGGCCGTGACCAGGACGGGCTGGAGGTTCTTCAGCCCGCGCGCCCGGGCCTGATCGCCCATGTAGGCGACGAGCTGGGGGTCGATGTCCGTCGCGTAGACGTGGCCGGTCCCGCGGAGCGCCGCGGCCATCTTGTAGGACTGCTGTCCCGTCCCCGCGCCGATGTCGAGGACGCTCATGCCCTTCTTGAGCTTCAGGATCGGCAGGAGCGCGTCGATGCGGGGAATCTTGGCCTCCTGCGTCCGGATGACCGCCTGGAGGCCGCTCTTCCAATAGATGAAGATGCGCTTCTTCTTGCCGGGCTTGGCGGCGTCCGCGGCCGCGCGCGCGGCAGGACAGAGCGGCAGAAGCGTTGCGATAAGCACGGCGCCGACGAAGGCGGTCCGGGGTCGCGCGGAGCGAAGCCGCATCGGCGCGATTATATCTTTTTGTCCCCGGCCGGACGCGCCGCGAGCCGGCCCCGCCTATGAGAACGAGCCGGACGCTTCTTCCGCTGGCGATCGCCGTCCTGCTCGCGCGCGCGCCGCGCGCCGGCGCGGCCGCCTTCCGGGATTACGGGCCGGCCAGCGCGCTGAGGCCGGTCCCGATGGGGAGCTACGGCGCGCGCGCCGTCGTCTACGAGGACTCCGGCGTCGGCGTCTACGTGACCCACGTCAAGTCCGGCGTCCGTCGCCCGCTCTTCCGCTCGCGCGCGGCGACGCTGAGCGTGGCCCTGCACCTGGTGCGCCGGCGCAAGACGCTGCATCGCCTCTTCCGGCGGGGCGATCTCGTCTATCAGGACGCCGGCGAGATCGGCGGCGGCTGGCTCATCGGAGGCGCGAAGGGCGGCAACAAGCAGGACATGCTGCAGATCTCCTATCCGCCCTTGCTGCCGCAGGATCTCCTCGCGAGCGCCCAGCGCGGGCAGGAGCGGCGGCGGGGCCTCTTCGTCTCGATGGCCTCCGCGCGGGCGCGGCTCGGCGCGGCGCGCAGCGCGGCCGTCCTGCAGGGGCGCGCGATCAACGCCGTCCTGCTGAACGTCCGGGGGGCCGAGTCCTTCCGCAACACGTCGCCGGGCACGCTGATCGTGCTCCCGATCGACGGGCGCGCCGCGGCGCGCGCCGGCGCGGCGTCCGGCACGCTCTATCGGAGGCAGATCCTGGCGGTCGATCGCGGCGAGACGCTGCACGTCTCCCCGGTCGGCCCGGGGCCGGTCCGCGTCCTGCTGGTCTGGAAGGAGCGCTGACCCGCTCGTGAGCGGCGCGTCGACCGAGGAGCGCGTGCGCCTGTGCCTGCGGCGATGCTCGCCGCAGGCGTCCGAGGAGTCGCTGGCGTCCGGCGCGCCCCTCTTCGAGAGCAGGGTCCTCGACTCGCTGACGACGGTCGAGCTGGTCGTCCTCCTGGAGCGCGAGTTCGCGATCCGCGTGCGCGCCGCGGACCTCTCCCGGGAGCGCTTCGGGACCGTCGCGTCGATCGCCGCGTTCGTCGACGAGCGCCGGCGGGACGGGGACGGCGGCGCCCCGAAGGGATGACGCCCCGCCCGGCCGCCTTCCCGCACCCGTTCCACGTGCCGCCCTCCGCGCTGGCGGGCTTCTTCGCCCTGCTGACCGCGTGCGCGCTGGCGGCGCGGCTCCTGCGGCCGCGCCTGCGGCGCGGGGTCCTGGCGGCGGCCGGCCTGGCGTATCTCGCCTTCTTCCTGTCCGCCGCGATGGCGCCGGCCGTGGCGGCGCTCGCGCTCCTGCTCGGGCGGCTGTGCCGCGGGCGGGACGCCCTGACCAAGGAGCGCGCGCTCGCCGCGTCGGCGCTCGTCCTGTTCGGCCTGCTGCCGGCCTGCCTCGGCGGGGTCTTCCTGCGGACCGGAGCGCGCGGGCCGGAGCCCGCGGCCCTGCTGGCGGTGGTCTTCCTCGTCAACGTGCTCAAGAAATCCGTCTATTACGTCTACGAGCGTCGGACGGGACGCGTGCGGGGACTGGAGGCCGACGAGCTGGCGGCCTACCTTTTCGCGCTGCCGTTCGCCGTCGGCAGCGTGATCTTCGCCGCCTCCGAGGTGGACGCGGGCTGGGAGGCGCGCCCCGCGGCGGAGAGCGTCCGCTCCGGGCTCAAGACTCTGGCGTCCGCGGCCCTGCACGCCGCCGCCTGCCTGGCGCTGTTCCGGCTCCGCTGGGCCCGGATGTACGGCGACCAGTTCCTGACCGACGCGCGCTCGTACGTCTGGTGGCGGATCTGGATCGTCTTCGTCTCCAGCTACGTCGCGTTCTACCTGTACCGCTACGCGGTCGACCAGACCTGCGTCGGCGCCGCGCGCCTGCTCGGCTGGGACGTGCGCGGCAACTACGACTGGGCGCTCTTCCCGGTCGACTACGCCGACTACTGGCGGCGCTGGAACATCCACTTCCGCGAGCTGCTGATGGCCCTCTTCTACTATCCGTCGGCCCTGCGCCTCGCGCGCCGGCGCCCGGAGCGGCGCGAGGCGAACCTGATCGCGGCCTGCTTCGTGACCTTCGCGGGGGCGGCCGTCTTCAACTTCGTCCTGCGCGCGTCCTTCTTCCGCGCGCCGACCTGGACGCCGTACCGGAACCTCGCGGTGCGCGTGGCCCTCTACGAGGGCTTCGCCTGGGTCATGGTCTCGGCGGCCGGGATCGCGGAGATGCGGCGGCGCGCGCGGGGGGCGCCCGAGCGCGGCCTCGGGCGGCGGGTCTTCGGGGCGGCCGCGACCCTGCTCCTGCGCAGCGCCAGCCTCCCTCTCTACGAGACGCGCGATCCGCGCGCGCCCTGGACCGCGCCCCTGAGCGTGCTCGGCCGGGCGTGCGGCCTGTCGCTCCGCGCCGGGGGCTAGAGCGTCTTGTCGCCGCGCGCGAGCGAGCGCGCGACGATCCGCTGCAGGCGGCGGACGCCTTTCAGGCGCCGCGTCCTGGCCGGCAGACTGCCGAGGAGCGAGGCGGCCTCGCGCAGCCGGCCGCTCTTGGCGGCGCGCTCGGCGTCGCGCAGGATCAGCAACTGCTCGAAGCCGATGCGCGCGACGACGGTCTCGTCGTCGAAGTGCTGCTCCTTGACCAGGCCCTCGAGGCCGCGGTCGAGGCGGTCGAGCCAGGCCGCGCGCGCGCTCGCGATCGCGCCCGGATCGCGCGTGAGGCGGACGAGAGAACTGGAGGAGGCCATGTCGACGATCGGGACCTTGAGCTTGCCGGCGCCGACGAGCCAGTCGACGAAGCTCTGATTGAACTTGCGGTAGCGCAGGCGCGCGCGGATCTCGACAGGGCCGGCGACGCCGGGAGGCACCTTCACGTCGAAGGGCAGCTCGTCGTAGCCCATCGGGGGGATCACGCGCAGCTTCTCGGAGGCGATCTTCCAGCTGCGGTGGCGGTCGAGCGGCAGGGGCTTGCCGCTGAAGTCGTAGGGGGAGATGCGGTAGACGACGGTCTTCGACGCGTCGAGGTGGCCGAGCGAGTCCAGCGCGCCGTAGTCGAGCAGGGTGCGGCCGCCGGCCGTGACCGTGACCTGCGGCCAGACCTCGACGAGGTCGGCCTCGGGGCCCGCGGGGAAGATGTGCCCGACGTCGGTGTTGGCCAGCTGGACGACGAAGTGCAGCCGGCCGCCCGCGCGGGCGGCGCTCGGCGCGGCGACGAAGGCGCGGACCTTGCGGTCCGTCATGAACTTCCGGGTCAGCTCGCCCTGCCGCGTCAGGCCGTAGAGCGCCGGGATGACGACGTTCGTGGCGATGAAGCGGTGGTCGGCGATCGTTCCCTTCTCCGCGGCCGAGACGTCGTCGCGGACGGCGACCTGCGGCATGTGGCAGTCCTGGCACTGCTTGGAGCCGCCGGCGCGGCTGGGGCCGCTCCACGCGCTGTCCTTCCAGTACGGGTACTGGAGCGTGTTGTGGCAGGACATGCAGTACGCGGACTTGTCGTAGAACGGCTTCGTGAAGGTGTCCGTGTGCAGGTCCGGCTTGGCCAGCACGAGCGTCTTGTAGGCGAACCGACCGAGCGCCGACGTCGAGTAGGCGAACAGGTAGCGCGGCGGCGCGGCCAGCGTGTACGGCGCCGGCCCGGCGCTGCGCTCCTTGACGTTCTGGACCACGTGGCAGGCGATGCAGGAGTCGCCCTCGAAGCGCTGGAAGGTCTCCATCGGCCGGCCCGGGTTGACGTTGCCGGAGACCAGCGCGACCGGGGCGTGGCAGCCGGCGCAGAAGCGGAAAGACTCGCGTCCGTTGATCTTCTCGCGCAGGGCGTCGATGCCCAGCGCCCGGCGGTGATCGAAGAGCTCCTGGTGGGAGACCTCGCTGAGGAACAGCTTCTCGACGGTCGAGACGACCTTGTTGGGCGTGCGGTAGTGGACGGAGTCCTCCCATTGGCGGACCGTCGCCGTGTGGCAGCCGGAGACGCCGCAGGAGCGGGAATTGAGCAGGGCTTCTTCCTTAATGAAGCCGCCGGAGGCCGTCGTCACGCCGGTCGGGAAGAAAGGGTTCTTCGAGCCGGCGACCGGCTTGTAGTCGGGGACGGTCTTGCGCGCGTCGAAGGGCTTCGTCAGCAGGACCGGTCCCATGGACGCGGCCAGCGCCGCGAGCGTCCAGGCCGAGGTCATCAGGGAGATCCGGGCCACCGTCCGGCGCATGAAGGCCCGCGCGCGCTCCGGCGCGCCCAGCGAGAAGAGGCGCAGGGTCCGCGCGACGTAGGCGATCAGACCCGCGACGCCCGCCAGCGAGACGACGACGTGGAGGAGCCAGAGCGCGTGGTGGCCGTAGACGCCGGTGAAGGTCAGGTAGACGCCGGACAGGAGGGCGAACCAGAGCGCGTAGGCGGTCGCCACGCCGAGGACCTCGTCGCCTCGCCCGGGGAAGACCTCGCGGTAGCGCCGGCGGCGCAGTTCGAACATCAGGCAGGGCAGGAGGAACAGGACGCCGATCAGCAGGTGGGCCAGCAGGAGACCCATCTCCGGACGGGTGATGTCCCTGCGGAAGTAGAGCCAGGTGCCGCTGATCGTCTCGAAGGCGACGATGGCGAAGCCGTAGCGGAAGTAGCGGGTCGTCCAGAGAGTCTCGTCCTCGATGCGCCTCATCTCGGCGACGATGGAGGATTCGGACATGTTCGGCGCGGATGCAACGATTCGGCTCCGCCGAGAGGCGCGCGCCCCTCCGAGTCTCGCGCGGGAGCGCGCGGAGGGGTATAATAAGCGTCGGCGCCGCGGCGGGCGCCCTCCCGATGGCGAGGCGAACTCCCGAGGACCTGCGTCTGGTGCTGTCCCAGCTCTCGCGCTGGGTCGAGCGGGGCGTCGAGCGCCTGAAGGGCCGCGAGAACGACACGCCGATCCGCGAGCTCCACCTCGAGCTGACGCACCGCTGCGACCTCAAGTGCGTGATGTGCCACCACTGGGAGATGCCCGCGCGCGACCCGGCCTCCGTCGGGCGCGAGCTGACGCCCGACGAGATCCGCCGCTTCGTCTCGGAGTCCGAGCTCCTGAAGACGGTCCGCTTCGTCGCGATCACCGGCGGCGAGCCGCTGGTGCGTCCCGAGGCCGTCGAGATCGCCGCCCTCCTGCGCGCGCGCTTCCGCGAAGCCTCGGTCGGGATCCTGACCAACCTGTGGAATGCGGGCCTGCTCAAGCGCAAGCTCTCGGAGCTGGCCGAGCGCGGCGCCGGCGACGTCTGGCTGGGCTCCTCGCTCGACGGCCTGGGAGCGACCCACGACGAGGTGCGCGGCCAGCCGGGCGCCTTCGCGGGCTTCGAGCGCAGTCTCGAGATGCTGAGGCGCGACTTCCCGAAGACCGCGCTCTCCGTCAACTTCACGATCCTGCCGCGCAACCGCGGCGAGATCTTCGCGGCCTACCGCTGGGCGCGCGAGCGCGGCCTCGGCTTCGGCTGCCAGCTCGTCGTCAACCACGAGGGCTTCCCGGCGCCCGAGACCTTCTCGTGGACCGACGCGGAGCTCTCCGAGGTCGAGGAGCAGGTGGACCTCGTCCTGGCGGATCTCTGCCGCACGCAGAAGGCCCTCGAGCGCCTGCTGACGGCGGCGCCCGAGTCGCGCTGGCTGTGGAGCCGGATGCTCTACTGGCGCTACCTGCGCGCGCACGGACGCGGGAGCCCGCGCTTCTTCGACGACTGCATGGCCGGGCGGCGCTACGCGATGCTCGACCCCGAGGGGAACCTCTTCTTCTGCCCGGTCAACAAGCACAAGACCGTCGGCAGCGTGCGCGACGAGCCGTTCGACCGCCTCTGGGAGTCTCCGCGCGCCCGCGCCCTGCGCGCGGAGCTGATCCCGTGCCAGTGCCGCTGCTGGCTGAACTGCATCGCGAACCCCGTCCTCGACCGGGTCCTCTCGGCGGCGTTCGACGCGCCGGACCCGGACGCCGCGCGGACCGCTCCATCCTGACCTCCGCGATGGAGACCTCTCCCGCGCGGATCCTCGCGGTCCGCGGAGACTCGATGCGGCCCCTGCTGAAGGCGGGGGACCTGATCCTCGTGCGCCGCGCGGCGCTCTCCGAGCTGAGCCCCGGCGACCTCGTCGTCCTGATGGACTGGCGCGGCGAGGGGGCGGACTGCGTCGTCCACCGCCTGTTCGGCCGCGCGGGCGCGGGCGGGAGCCTGCGCGCGCTGACGAAGGGCGACGCGAACCTGCTGCCGGACCCGCCGACGCCGGAGTCCGGGATCGTCGGCGCGGTCGCGGC
>JAGWRY010000327.1 GCA_028869495.1 Elusimicrobiota bacterium
CCGGCTGCGCGTCGCGCGCGCTGGCCGAGGCGGTCGCCTGGCTGCCGCGCGGCCCCGAGGCGGCCTCCGAGCGCCTGACCGCCGCGCTCTCCGACGAGCGGCGTATCCTCGAGCGGCACATGATCTGGCTGGGCACGCTCGGAAACAACGCGCCGTTCATCGGCCTCTTCGGCACGGTCCTGGGCGTCATCAAGGCCTTCCACGACCTCGCGCAGACCGGCGCGGGGCCGGAGGTCGTGATGTCGGGCCTCTCCGAGGCTCTGATCGCGACGGCGGTCGGCCTGCTGGTCGCCCTGCCGTGCGTGTTCGCGTTCAACGCGTTCTCGAAGCACGTGCGCGATCTCGTCGGCGAGACCGAGGCCCTCGGCCGGCGCCTCTCCGCGACGGCGCGCGGCCGGACCCGCAAGAGCGAGGCGTAGGAGGGGCGATGCAGGCCGACGACGGCGACGGCGGCGCGATCACCGGCATCAACGTGACGCCGCTGGTCGACGTCACGCTGGTGATCCTGATCATCATGATGGTCACCGCCCCGATGATCGCGCGGCGCGCCCTGAAGCTGGACCTGCCGCGGTCCTCGACGCGCTCGCGCGCGGCGACCGACGCGCTGAACGTCGCCCTCGACGGCGCGCGGCGGCTCACCCTGTCGGGCAAGCCGATCGGGCGCGAGCAGCTGAAGATGGCGCTGGCCGCCGCGGTCGCGGCCCGCCCGGACCAGCCGGTCACCGTCTCGGCCGACCGCAACCTGCCCTACGGCGAGGTGACGGCGCTCCTCGACGACATCCGCGCGGCCGGGGTGCGCAAGGTCGGTCTGGAGGTCGTCCGACGGTGACCCCCGCGCCCCGGGCGCCGGAGCCGTCGCGCTCGCTGGGGGTCTCGATCGCCGCGCACGCGGCCCTGCTGGGACTGCTCGTCCTCCTGCCGCACCTGCGCTTCTCGACCCCGCCGCCCTTCGAGGTCGAGATCACGAGCCCGTTCCTCGGCACCGGCCCGGCGAAGCTCGGGGCGCCGAAGCCGCTGGTCCGGGGCAAGATCCTCCCGAAGACGGAGGAGACGCCGAAAGTCCCGCCGAAGCCGGCCGTCAAGACGCCGCCGCCGCCGAAGGAGTGGACCCTGCCGAGCAAGACCGCCAAGCCGGTCCCGCCGCCGCCTCCGGCGCCGACGCCGGGCGGGGTCCAAGGCGGCCAGGGCACGGCGGTCCAGCCCGGCGGCATGGGCGCCGGCGCCGACCGGGGCTCGCCGCACGGCCTCGGCGACGGCGGCACGCCGCTGTCGGCCTTCCCGCGCCTGATCAACGGCGACGAGGTCGCGGCCGAGTTGAGGCGCGTCTACCCGGAGTCCGAGCGCCGCGCGGGGCGCGAGGGGGACGTCGTGATCGTCCTCCACATCGACGCGGTCGGGGACGTCGGGCGCGTCGACGTCGCGGGCTCGGCGGGAGCGGCTTTCGACGCGGCCGCGCGGAAGGTCGGGGCGATGATGCGCTTCTCGCCGGCCCTCGGCCTCGACGGCAAGCCGACGGCCGTCGCCCTGCCCCAGAAGATCCAGTTCCGGCTGACCGACCAGTAGCGCCTAGGCGCTCTTCGCGCGGACCAGGCGCCAGAGCGCGGCGGCGCCCTTGGCGCCCAGCCACAGCGCCAGCGCGGCGGCCCCGTAGATCCAGATGAAGTTGGGCATCACGAAGAAGAAGCCGCCCAGCAGGACCGGGATGAAGAGCAGGGCGAGCTTCGCCGAGAAGGGCTTCGGCGCCAGGGCGCCGGAGGCGATCTCGGGCCCCTGGCTCCTCAGCGTCCGCCACGCGCGCCACGCGCCGTAGGCGGCGAGCGGCAGGGAGGCGATCGAGACGATCAGCGGCGCGTGGAAGGCGGCCAGGATCAGCGGCAGGAAGGTCAGCCCGTTGAAGGTGCCGTGCGCGGTCATCGAGGCGAGGATGCCCTCCTTGTGGAACGTGCGGCTCAGCGCGAAGGCGAAGCCGAAGCGGACCGCCATCAGCACGGGGTCGGAGGTCTCGTGGACGACGACGAAGACCGCCGAGGTGATCAGGGCCGGGATCCAGAACTTTCCGGCATGGAGCTTCGAGGTCAGCTTCGACAGCCCGCCCTGCAGGCCGCCGCGGAAGAGGACCTCCTCGGCGATCGGGGCCATCACCGAGCCTCCGACCAGGATGAGGAGCGCGCCCAGCGGCGTCAGGTGCGCCATCTGGAACGGGACGTGGTAGTTGCTGTGCGGGACCCAGCCGAGCAGACCCGCGCCGATCGCGGCCGCCTGCGTGAGGAGCAGGCCGAGGAAGCCCGTCAGGTAGCCGACGGAGAGGGTGCGCTTGAGGCTGGTGCGCGGCGCGGCCGGCGAGGCGGGAGCCTGGGAGCGGAAGACCCAGCGCGGGCCGGAGGCGGGCGCGGCGGACGGAGCCAGAGCGGGAGCGGGAGAGGCGGCTTCGGCCGCCGCGGGGACGGCCTCGCCGAGCGGGGCGCGGGACGCGGCGCCCTCGTAAAGCGCGTCGAGCGAGGCGGCCGAGGCGTCCTCGCCGCGGGCGGCGGAGAGGCGTTCGGAGGCCTCGTCGAGGCCGCGCGCGGCGGGGGACGCGCGGACGGACGCGGGCGCCGCGGCCCGGGAGGC
>JAGWRY010000328.1 GCA_028869495.1 Elusimicrobiota bacterium
CGATCCTGGCCGACGTCAGGAAGGTCTACGCGATCATCACCCAGGAGCTCGAGGAGGTCAAGGAGGCGTTCGGCCGCAAGCGCCTGACCCAGATCACGACCGAGGCCGCGGAGATGACCCTGGAGGACCTGATCCAGAAGGAGGAGGTCGTCATCTCCTTCTCGAACACCGGCTACGTCAAGCGCATCCCGACGGCGACCTATCAGGCGCAGGGGCGCGGCGGCAAGGGCATCACCGGGGCCGAGGTCAAGGAAGAGGACTGGATCGAGCATTTCTTCGTCACCGACACGCACGCGACGCTCCTGTTCTTCACGAACCGCGGCCGCGTGTTCGCGCTGAAGGCCTACGAGATTCCCGAGGGCAACCGCACCAGCCGCGGCAAGGCCGTCGTGAACCTGCTGGCGCTGACCGGCGAGGAGAAGGTGACCTCGGCGATCGCGATCCGCTCGTTCGAGGAGAAGAAGGGGCAGGAGACCTTCCTCGCGATGGCGACGCGCAACGGCACGGTCAAGAAGACCCCGCTGTCCGACTTCGAGAACATCCGGCGCTCCGGCATCATCGCGCTGACGCTCGACGAGGGCGACGTCCTCGTCGAGGTCCAGCACGCGACCGCCAAGGACGAGCTGATGATCGCGACGAAGGGCGGGATGGCGATCCGCTTCCCCGAGAGCGACATCCGCTCGATGGGCCGCTCGGCGCGCGGCGTGCGCGGCATCCGCCTGGACAAGGGCGATCAGGTCGTCGGCATGGAGGCCTTCCCGCACGACACGAAGAAGACCCTGCTGACCGTCTGCGAGCACGGCCACGGCAAGCGCACCGAGGTCAACGAGTACCGCGGCCAGCACCGCGGCGGCGGCGGCATCATCACGATCAAGGCGACCGAGCGCAACGGCGAGGTGATCGGCGTCAAGCTCGTCACCGACGACGATGATCTGATGGTGATGACCGAGAAGGGCAAGGCGATCCGCCTGCGCTGCCGCGACATCAAGACGATCTCGCGCAACACGCAGGGCGTGCGCCTGGTCCGCCTCGACGAGGGAGACCGCGTCGCGCGCGTCGCGCCGATCGCGGTCGAGCCCCCGGTGGCTCCCGGCCTGCCGATCGACGAGGGCAAGAAATGAGGCGCGCGGCGCGATGAAGCGCCTGAGGATCGCGGGCCTCGCGGCGGCCCTGTTGGCCGCCGCGTCGGCGGCGTCGGCGGGGATCGTGCTGGAGGGCGTGTACTGGCAGATCGCCGAGCCGCGCCCCGGCCGCGTCCCGGTCTGGCGGGACGTCCGCGAGCTGGAGTGGACGCCTCCCCGCCTCGGGCGCCTGCGCGCCCGTCTCGTGCTGAGGAACTCGGGGACGTCTCCCGAAGAGGGCCTGCTGATCCGCTACAGCCTGGCGGCGCGGCTGTCCCCGTCGAGCGCCCCGGCCACGGACGCGAACTGGGCGATCCCGTTCTCCGTCGACGAGCGGCGCGTCGCCGAGGTCAAGCCCGGCGCGGTCGTCGAGGTTCCCCTCGAGATCGGGGTGGTCCTGCGTCCGTACCTGAGGAGCCTGGCGCGCGCGAACTGGCGCCCGGACCGCCTGCGCGTGCGGGCGATGCTCGAGCCGCGCTACGGCTCGAAGGACATCCAGACGGTCGAGGGTCTCGTCGACGTGAAGACGGGGGCGGCGAAATGAACGATCTGTCTCTTCTGCGCAAGGACCCGGTGGCGGCGCGCCGCGCGCTCGTCTCGCGCCATCCCCGCTGGGGCGAGGCGCTCGACGCACTGCTGAAGCTCGACGAGAGCCACCGCGCCCTGCTCAAGGAGGTCGAGGACCTGCGTGCCAAGCGCAACGCCTCCTCGCAGGAGATCGGCAAGGCGAAGGCGGCCAAGGACGAGGAACGGGCCAAGGCCCTGATGGCCGAGGTCGGGAAACTCAAGGCCGAGATGCCGGCCAAGGAGGCCTCCCTCGCCGAGTCCGAGAAGGCCGTGCGCGCCGCGGCCCTGGAGCTCCCGAATCTTCCCGACGCGAGCGTCCCCGTCGGCAAGGACGAGAGCGAGAACCCGGTCGTGCGCGTCTGCGGCGAGCCGGGCAAGCCCGCCTTCAAGCCTTTCGACCATCAGACGCTGGGCGAGAAGCTCGGGATCCTCGACTTCGCCGCGGCGGCCAAGCTGTCGGGCTCGCGCTTCGCGCTGTGGCGCGGGGCCGGCGCGCGCCTCGTGCGCGCGCTCGGCAACTTCCTGCTCGACCATCACGCGAAGAGCGGCTATCTGGAGATCCACCCGCCCTATCTGGTCCGCCCGGAGGTCATGGAAGGCACCGGCCAGCTGCCGAAGTTCGAGGCGGACATGTACAAGACGGTCAACGCCGACGGCGAGAAGACGAACACGCTGTACCTGATCTCGACCTCCGAGATCGTGCTGACGAACATGGTCCGCGGCGACATCCTGCCGGCCGAGAGCCTGCCGATGAAGCTGACCGCGTTCACGCCTTGCTTCCGCCAGGAGTCCGGCTCCTACGGCAAGGACGTGCGCGGCGTGATCCGCAACCACCAGTTCGACAAGGTCGAGCTGGTCTGGATCACCAAGCCGGAGGATTCCCTCCAGGCGCTGGAGCAGCTGACGCGGGACGCGGAGGGCGCGCTGAAGGCGCTGGAACTCCCGCACCGCACGATCCACCTCTGCACCGGAGACATGGGCTTCTCGGCGACGAAGACCTACGATGTCGAGGTCTGGATGCCGTCCGAGGGGAAATACCGCGAGATCTCGTCGTGCTCGGACTGCGGCGACTTCCAGGCGCGGCGCATGAACGCGCGTTTCCGGCGCGAGGCGCAGGCCGCGCCGGAGCTCGCGCACACTCTCAACGGCTCGGGCGTCGCCGTCGGACGCCTGGCCGCGGCGATCCTCGAGAACTTCCAGCAGGCCGACGGCACCGTCGTCCTGCCGAAGACCCTCGTCCCGTATTTCGGGACGGACAAGATCGCCGGAGCCTGACGATGGCGCGTGGTCTCGACCAGCTGAAGGCCGTCGTCGCGCGTCTGCGCTCTCCGAGCGGGTGCCCGTGGGACCGCGAGCAGACCCACCGCTCGCTGGTCCCGTTCCTGCGCGAAGAGGCCAAGGAGCTCGAGGTCGCCCTGCGGCGCGGGCGCTGGCACGAGATCGAGGACGAGCTCGGCGACATCCTGTTCCACGTGATGCTCCACGCGAAGATCGCCGAGCAGGAGGGGCGCTTCACCCTCGAGGACGTCGCGCGCAGCCAGGCCTTGAAGCTGATGCGCCGCCATCCCCACGTCTTCGGCGACCGGACGTTCAAGAACGCCGCCGAGGTCCTGAGCCACTGGAAAGAGGTCAAGACGAAGGAGCGCCGCTTGCGCGAGCGGGACGTCGCGCGGCGCAGCGCGCGGAAGCGCGCGCCGCGGCGCTAGGGGAGGATCGGGGAGCGCATGTTTTTCGAAGGCCCGGAGAAGAAGGTCGAGATGGCCCTGCTGCCCGGCAGGCCGTCCCTGCGCGCCCGCGGGCGCGCTTACTGGGAGGGGATCGTCGCGAAGTCCCGCGCGCAGATCCTGTCGTCGCTGTCGAACGACTCCCTCGACGCCTACCTGCTCTCCGAGTCGAGCCTGTTCGTGACCGACACCTGGCTGACGATGATCACCTGCGGGCGGACCGACCTCGTCTCGGCGGTCCTCCGGCTGCGCGACGACTTGGGCCTGGACGACCTGCAGTACCTGATCTACGAGCGCAAGAACGCCCACTTCCAGGAGTACCAGCCGTCGAACTTCTTCGACGACGTCCGGCGCTTGACCGAGGCGATGCCTGGGCGCTCGTTCCGCTTCGGCGACGGAGACGACCACCACGTCTTCCTGTTCCATCTCGACAAGCCCTACCAGCCGGCGCCCGACGACCTGACCCTCGAGATACTGATGCACGGCGTCGACCCGCAGGCCTCGCGCGTGTTCATGTCCGGCCCGGCGCGCAAGAGGGACTTCATCCGCGAAAAGTCAGGGGTCTGGACGATCCTCCCCGGTTTCGAGGTGGACGACCACCTGTTCGAGCCGATGGGCTATTCGCTGAACGCGATCCGCGGCCCGAAGTACTACACGATCCACGTGACGCCCCAGAAGATCGGCTCCTACGTGAGCTTCGAGACCAACAGCGTCGAGGGCGACGCGAGCGACACCGTGTCCCGCGTGCTCGAGATCTTCAAGCCGCAGTCCTGCGACGTCGTCCTCTTCCAGCCGCAGGGCGCGCGCAAAAAGATCCGCTGCGGCTACCCGCTGAAGCGCTCGGTGCGCCACACGCTGACCTGCGGCTACCGCGTCGGCTTCGACCACCACTTCAAGCCTCTCGCCGGCGCGGCGCCGGCCTTCGAGATCGTCCTGTGACGCGGCGCGCGCGCTGGGCCGACGAGACGTATCAGGGGATCGTGCGCACGGGCTTCCGCGTGAAGCGCCGGCTGTTCAAGAAGCGGAGCCCGTTCCAGCTCGTCGAGGTCGTCGAGACGGCCGGTCACGGGCGGCTCCTGCTGATCGACGGGATGACGATGGTCTCGGAGCGCGACGAGTTCGTCTACCACGAGATGATCGCGCACGTCCCCCTCTTCGTCCACCCGCGCCCGCGGCGCGTGCTCGTGATCGGCGGCGGCGACGGGGGCAGCGTGCGCGAGGTCCTGCGCCACGCGGGCGTCGAGCGCTGCGTGCTGGCCGAGATCGACCCGGTCGTCGTCGAGGCGTCCCGCCGCTTCCTGCCCGGGACGGCGTCGGGCCTGTCCGACCGGCGCTGCGAGGTCAGGATCGGAGACGGCGTGCGTTTCGTGCGGGAGACCGCCGAGCGCTTCGACGTCGTGATCGTGGACTCGACCGAGCCGTTCGGCCCGGCCAAGGAGCTCTTCGGCCCCGCGTTCTACAAGGACGTGAGGCGGATCCTGACGAAGGACGGGATCGTCGTCAGCCAGGCGGGCTCCCCGTTCTACGAGTTGAGCACGATCCGGAACCTGGGGCGGATCCTGCGCCCGATCTTCCCGGTGACGGACGCCTACCTGTTCACGAACCTGACCTATCCCGGCGGGCTGTGGGCGTTCACGTTCGCGTCGAAGGGTCCGCGCCCGGTGAAGGACCTCAAGCCCGCGCGCGTACGCGCGGCGCGCCTGCCCCTGCGCTGGTACGCGGCGGACGTCCACGCCGCCGCGTTCGCCCTGCCGCCCTTCGTGCGGAAAGCCCTGGGCCGCTAGGCGTCCGGGGCGCTACTTCGCCGCGTCGAACTGCCCGCTGACGTAGACGCTCTGGTTGATCCAGGCGAAGGAGCCCGACACGTACTGGTTGATGAACGGGTTCCCGGAGAGCGTCGCGGTCCCGACGTACTTGCCGTCCTTGTAGACGGCGCCGGAGCCGGAGAGGCTCGCGCTCCCGCTGACGAAGCCCGAGCCGTTCTGGCAGGAGCCGTTGACGTAGACCGAGCCGTTCAGCGGCACCGTGCCCTGGCCGCCGCCGGACGTCGTCACGTTCACGTCCGCGCTGAGGTTGATCCATCCGCTCATCCAGCCGCTGCCGTTCGGGCCGCCGGAGCAGTTCAGGTAGCCGTTGCCGCTGACGTCGACGTAGCCGGAGATCGGTCCGGAGGTCGCGCCCCCCGACACGGCGAGCGCGGAGATCCTGATCCGGACGGCGCGGGCCGCGGCCGCGGGCGCGGCCGGGACGGCGCGCGGCGCGGGCGGAGCGGCGGGAAGCGAGATCGC
>JAGWRY010000329.1 GCA_028869495.1 Elusimicrobiota bacterium
CGGCGTCTCGGCGGCCGCGGGGAGCGGCGCGAGAGCGGGAGCCGGCGCGGCGAGGGCCGGGGCGAGGGACGGCAGGAGGGCCGGAGAGGCCGAGAACGACGGGGCGGCGAGCGCGGCCGGGAGCAAGGCCGGCGCGGCGAGAGGGCGCTCGACGACGGCGGCCCCGGCCGGGGAGGCCAGCAGCAGAAGAGCGGCGATCGCTCGCGTCATGCCCCCATGTTAGGAAAGGACGGCGGAGCGCACGCGGGACGAAGGTCCCAGGCGAAGGCCCGGAAAAGGACCTATTCGCAGATGCGGCAGGCGCCGAGACCGTCGACCGGCGTCGGCCGGTCGCGGTCGGCGTTGACGATGCAGAGGAAGCCGAACGGCTCGGCGGCGCCCTCCGGGCAGCGGAACTGGTGCGGGTCGGACGGCGAAACGTAGACGACGTCGCCGGGGCCGACGTTCCAGACGTAGCAGCCGGCCTGGGCCTCGCCGCGTCCGCGCAGGGGGATCACGACGTGCTCGTGCTCGTGCTTCTCGAGCGTCGAGTAGCCGCCGGGCGCGATCTCGAAGTAGCGGACGTGGAACTTGGCCGACTCGCCGCGCTTGCCGACGAGCTCGCGGCGCGTGATGCCCTTGTAGTCGGCGGTCTCGGTCTTGTAGGCCTCGAGCGCGATCCCGGCCCATTCGAACGCGCCGCCCGGCGCGCGCTTGAGCACCTTGCTGTGGTTGCCCTCGAGCGGCGGCGGCGCGGGGATCTTCGCGGACGGCTTCATGCGGCTCGTCAACGCTCGCCGTCGAACGGCGGCGCGCCCTTGCCGTGGCGCGCGACGCGCAGGCGGACCTGCGCGCGGCGGATCGCGGCCTCGATCTGCGCGAGCTGCATCGGCTCGAGCCCGGGCTTGAGGACTTCGGCCTTCGCGCGCTCGAGCGCCTGTTTGGCGCGCTCGCGGTCGATCTGGTCGGACATCTCGGCGGTCTCGGCGAACAGCGAGATCCGGTTGTCCTTGACCTCCGCGAAGCCGCCGGAGACCGCGAAGCGCCTCGTCTCGCCGCCTTCGGTCACGCGCACCTCGCCCTCCTTCAGCTGGACGAGGAACGGCTGGTGGCCGGTCAGCACGCCCATCTCCCCGTCGAACGCGGGCAGGACGACCATGTCCGCGGGCGCGGACCAGGCGACCTTCTCGGGGGTGACGAGCTCGAGCGTCAGGCGGTTCTCGGACATGGGGTGCCTCGGCCTACTTCATCTTCTCCGCGTTCGCGACGGCTTCCTCGATCGTGCCGCACATGTAGAACGCCTGCTCGGGCAGCGCGTCGTACTTGCCTTCGATCAGGCCCTTGAAGCCGGCGATCGTGTCCTTGAGCTTCACGTACTTGCCCTCGCGTCCGGTGAACTGCTGGGCGACGAAAAACGGCTGGGACAGGAAGCGCTGGACCTTGCGCGCGCGCGACACGACCAGCTTGTCCTCGTCGGACAGCTCGTCGATGCCCAGGATCGCGATGATGTCCTGCAGGTCGCGGTAGCGCTGGAGCACCTTCTGTACGCCGCGCGCGACCGCGTAGTGCTCGTCGCCGACGATGTGCGGGTCCAGGATGCGAGACGTGGACTCGAGCGGGTCGACGGCCGGGTAGATGCCGAGCTCGGCGATCTGGCGCGACAGCACGGTCGTCGCGTCGAGGTGGGTGAACGTCGTCGCGACGCCCGGGTCGGTCAGGTCGTCGGCCGGGACGTAGACGGCCTGGATCGACGTGATCGAGCCCGACTTCGTCGACGTGATGCGCTCCTGCAGCTGGCCGATCTCGGTCGTCAGCGTCGGCTGGTAGCCGACGGCCGACGGCATGCGGCCCAGCAGCGCCGAGACCTCGGCGCCGGCCAGCACGTAGCGGAACACGTTGTCGACGAACAGCAGGACGTCGGCGCCCTCCTTGTCGCGGAAGTGCTCGGCCTGCGTCAGCGCCGTCAGGCCGACGCGGGCGCGCGCGCCCGGCGGCTCGTTCATCTGGCCGTAGACGAGGACGGTCTTCGAGAGGACCGGCGCGCCGTCGGAGAGCTTCGCCTCCTCCATCTCGCGGTACAGGTCGTTGCCCTCGCGGGAGCGCTCGCCGACCCCGCCGAACA
>JAGWRY010000330.1 GCA_028869495.1 Elusimicrobiota bacterium
CGAGAACTTGAAGGTCAGCGCGTAGTTGCCGACGACGTCGGCGCGCGTCGCCGCGAGGGTCTCCGGCACGGCCGCCGGGTCGAGCAGGGCCTCGCCGGTCCACTCGTCGCGGCAGTTCGCGCACGGGCAGGCCCGGCGCAGCTCCGAGAACGGGAGCTTCGTCTCGTGCCCGTCCTCCCAGACGATCCGCAGCTCCGAGTCTTCGATCTTCTCGATCGAGCGGGGGTTGAAGTTCAGCATGCGCCGAGGTTTTATTCTATCATACGGCCCGCGAACGCCGCCGGGCCGCGCGCGTATTAATAGAGGTATAACCCATGAACGCGATTTCCGCCAGTCTCGCCCTGCTGATGGCCGCCTCGGCCCGCGCCGCCGCGCCGGTCCCCGACGCGGTGCTCGTGCGCGTCAACGGCGTGCCGATCCGCCGCTCCGAGGTCGTCGCCCGCCTCCTGAAGCGCTACGGGCCGCAGACCGTCGACGACATGATCGACGAGATCCTGCTGCGCCAGGCCGCGAAGAAGGAGGGGATCAAGCCCGACGAGGCCGAGCTGAACCGCCGCCTGAAGAAGCTCGAGAGCCAGTTCAGCAGCCGCCGGCTCTTCCTCAGCCAGCTCCAGCAGGCCGGCTCGTCGGTCGCCAAGCTCCAGGACCAGCTCGCCGACGAGCTCGTGCGCGAGGAGCTCGTCGTGAAGGCCGCGCATCTGACGGTCACCGACGCCGAGCTCAAGGAGGCCTTCGCGAAGAACAAGGACCGGCTCGGCGACCCCGAGGAGATCCACCTGCGCCACATCCTGGTCAAGACGCAGGACGAGGCCGACAAGATCGTCGCCGAGGTCAAGAAGGGCGCCGACTTCGGCAAGCTCGCGCGCGAGCACTCGCTGGCGGCCAGCGGCAAGGCCAGCGGCGGCGACTACGGCTTCGTCCCGCGCGGGATGCTGCCCGACGAGATCGACCAGATCGCCTTCGCGATGAGCCCCGGCGACATCCGCACCGTCCCCGGCCCGCGCGGCGTGCACATCCTGCAGGTCCTGGCCAAGAAGCCGGCCAAGCCCGCCGTCTACGCCGAGGTCAAGGACGACCTGCGCGAGATGCTGCTGTCCAAGAAGATCCAGGCCGCCGCCCCGGACTATCTCGCCGGCCTGCGCCGGAAGGCCGACATCCAGACGGCCGACGCCTCGCCGGCCCCCTGACCCGGACGGAGAACCCCGACATGAAGCGCGCCCTCGCCCTCGCCCTCGTCCTGCCGCTGGCCGCCGCGGCCGCCCGCGCCGCGGACTCCGCGAAGAAGAAGGACGCCGGAAAATCCGCCGAGTCCGCCAAGTCCGCCGCGCCCGCGGCCTTCTTCAAGCCGTCCGAGACGGCGACCGAGGGCTCCGTGACGGTCGAAGGCCGGAAGATCGACTACCGCGCCGTCGCCGGCACCCTCGTCGTGCGCCCGAAGGGCTGGGACGACGTGGCGCCCCTGCCCGAATCCGACGCCGGCAAGAAGGAGCAAAAGGAGCCGTCGGCGGAGGCGTCGATGTTCTACGTCGCTTACTTCAAGCGCGGCGCCGACGCGGCCAAGCGTCCGATCACGTTCCTGTACAACGGCGGCCCCGGCTCGTCGACGGTCTGGCTGCACATGGGCGCCTTCGGACCCCGCCGCGTCGTGACCGCCGACGACGCCCACACGCCGGCCGCGCCGTACCGCGCGGTCGACAACGAGTGGAGCCTGCTCGACGCCAGCGACCTGGTCTTCGTCGACGCGCCGGGGACCGGCTTCAGCCGGGTCGCGGGCAAGGACAAGGAGAAGGCCTTCTACGGCGTCGACCAGGACGCGCACGCCTTCGCCGAGTTCGTCACGCGGTTCCTGTCCAAGTACGGCCGCTGGAACTCGCCGAAGTACCTGTTCGGCGAGTCCTACGGCACGACGCGCTCGGCCCTGCTCGCCGACGAGCTCGAGACGCGGGACGACGTGGACCTCAACGGCGTGATCCTGCTCTCGCAGATCCTGAACTTCGACCTGAGCCCCGACGGCCCGGAGAGCAACCCGAGCGTCGACCTCCCCTACGTGCTCGCCCTGCCGACCTACGCGGCCACCGCCTGGTACCACAAGCGCCTCCCCGGCCCGCCGCGCAAGCTGGGCGACCTCCTCGCCGAGGTCGAGACCTTCGCGTCCGGCGACTACGCGAACGCCCTCGCGCGCGGCCTGGACCTCCCCGTCCGGGAGCGCGACGCGCTGGCCGAGAAGCTCCACCAGTACACCGGACTGCCCGTCGACTATCTGAAGCGCGCGAACCTGCGCATCGACGGCGGCGAGTTCGAGAAGACCCTGGAGGGCGACGCGGACACGACCGTCGGCCGGCTCGACACGCGCTTCTCCGGGCCGTCGCTGGATCCGCTGAGCCAGCGGTCGCGCTACGACCCGCAGGCCGCGGCGATCAGCTCGGCCTACGTCTCCGTCTTCAACGACTACGTCCGCCGCACGCTCCATTACGGCGAAAACGAGACGTACAAGCCCGAGATCTGGATCAGGAAGTGGGACTATCGCCACGACGGGAACACGCAGTCGCCGAACGTGATGCCGGACCTCGCCGACGCGATGAAGCGCGACCCGAAGCTGAAGGTCCTGCTCAACGCCGGCTACTTCGACCTCGCGACGCCGTTCTACGAGGGCGTCTACGAGATGCGCCACCTCCAGATCCCGCGCCGGCTGTTCTCGAACATCGAGTTCCGCTTCTATCGCTCCGGGCACATGGTCTACGCGCATCGCCCGTCGCTGGAACGGCTGCACGACAACGTCGCCGCCTTCATCCGCGCGACGGACGACGTGACGGCCCCGTGAGGGCCGGCGCACCCGAAAGGCCCTGGGCCTCGCGGGCCCTCTGACTCGGCGCCGCTGGGCCCTTCGCCTCTGAGGCCGCTTCCCCTCCCCTGATACACTGGGGGCGATGACCGCGACGAGGCTCGTCCTCGCGTTCCTCCTCATCGCGCCCGCTCCCGCCGGGGCCGCCGTCGTTGCTCCCGCCGCGGTTCCGGAGGCGGCGTCGGCCGTCTCCGCGGCCGCCGCGGCCGCCCCCGCCGCCCTCGCGCCGGGCCTCGGCGCGCTCTCGCTGGACGGC
>JAGWRY010000331.1 GCA_028869495.1 Elusimicrobiota bacterium
CCGCCTTCGCCGGCCGCCCCGCCGCCGTCTGGCGCGCGCTCGGCCGCCCGGCCGTGCGCGTCGAATGGCGCCGCGCCGGCGCCGCGCTCATCGCCGTCGCCTGCACCGGAGAGAGACCCCTATGGATAATGACCTGACCAAGACCTCCAAATCCCCGTCCCCGCGCCCGCCGGCCGCCAGCGTGCGCCGCCTGCGCGAGGCCGTGACGAAGGCCTCGGCGGGCGGCGGCCAAGCCCGCGTCGACGCGCAGAAGGCGCGCGGCAAGTTCACGGCGCGCGAGCGCATCCACTACCTGCTCGACGAGGGCAGCTTCCAGGAGCTCGACCTGCTGGTCGGCACCCGCGCGACCGCCTTCGGCCTCGGGGACAAGGAGATCCCGGGCGACGGCGTGATCACCGGCTTCGGCCAGATCGCCGGGCGCGAGGTCTGCGTCTACGCGCAGGACTTCACGGTCCTCGGCGGCTCGCTGGGCCTGGCCCACGCGCAGAAGATCTGCAAGATCATGGACCTCGCCTGCGAGAACCGCGTGCCCGTGATCGGTCTCCTGGACTCGGGCGGAGCCCGGATCCAAGAGGGCGTGGACAGCCTCGACGGCTACGCCGAGATCTTCTACCGGAACGTCAAGTGCTCGGGCGTGATCCCGCAGATCTCGGTGATCCTCGGCCCCTGCGCCGGCGGCGCGGTCTACTCGCCGGCGCTGACCGACTTCGTGTTCATGGTCGAGGGCATCAGCCAGATGTTCGTGACCGGTCCCGACGTCGTCAAGGCCGCGACCGGCGAGGAGGTCTCCTTCGACGGCCTCGGCGGCTCCGAGGCGCACGCCGGCAAGTCCGGCGTCTGCCACTTCGTCGCGAAGTCCGAGCCGGACTGCTTCCGGCAGGTGCGAGAGCTCCTCAGCTACCTGCCGCAGAGCCGCTGGGAGCGCGCGCCGCGCGTGGCCAACCCGGACCCGATCCGGCGCACCGTGCCGCTCCTCGAGAAGATGTGCGACCTGGACCCGCGCCGCCCTTACCGCATCCACCACATCATCTGGCAGATCGCCGACGAGCACAAGTTCTTCGAGGTCCAGCCGATCTACGCGAAGAACGTCGTCACCGGCTTCTGCCGGATGGGGGGAGAGGTCGTCGGCGTCGTCGCCAACAACCCGGCGCACCTGGCCGGCGCCCTCGACATCAACGCCTCCGACAAGGCCGCGCGCTTCATCCGGATGCTCAACGCCTTCAACATCCCGGTCCTGACCTTGGTCGACGTCCCCGGCTATTGGCCCGGCGTCCAGCAGGAGCACGGCGGGATCATCCGCCACGGCGCGAAGATCCTGCACGCCTACGCCGAGGCGACGGTCCCCAAGATCACGGTCATCCTGCGCAAGGCGTACGGCGGCGCCTACATCGCGATGAGCTCGAAGCACATGCGCGGCGACTTCAACTTCGCGCTGCCCTGCGCCGAGATCGCGGTGATGGGCCCGGCCGGCGCCGTCGAGATCCTCTACTCGCGCGAGATCAAGGCCTGCAAGACGGACGAGGAGAAGGCGGCGCTCAAGGCGAAGCTCTCCGCCGAGTACGCGGCCAAGTTCGCGTCGCCGTACCAGACCGCGTCGACCGGCTCGATCGACGAGGTGATCGAGCCCGCCCAGCTGCGCTACAAGGTCGTGCGCGCGCTGCGCTTCCTGCGCGAGAAGCGCGCGCCCGGCGCGCACGAGAACCGCGGCAACATTCCCCTGTAAATGCTAGACTCCGCGCGACCATGATCAAGGCGCAGATCCTCGTCGTCGAGGACCAGGCCGCGACCGCGGAGCTCATCCTCGAGGTCCTGAAGGCCGACGGCTACGACGCGCAGACCGTCGACACGCTGGCCAAGGCTCGCGCGCGGCTGAAGAAGTCGCCGCCGGAACTGCTGATCCTCGACCGCAACCTGCCGGACGGCGACGGCGTGGACCTGCTGGCGGAGATCCGGGCCGACGAGAAGCTCGCGCCGACCCCGGTCATCATCCTGACCGCGAAGAAGGACGTCGCCGACAAGATCCAGGGCCTGCGGGTCGGCGCCGACGACTACGTCGCCAAGCCGTTCAACACCGAGGAGCTCGTCGCGCGCGTCGAGGCCCTGCTGCGCCGCGCCGGCAAGAGCGGCGAGCCGGCGACGCTCGAGGCCGGCGCGCTGAAGCTCGACCGCGAGGCGCGCAAGGTCTGGGTCGGCGGCAAGGAGGCCGCGCTGTCGGCCAAGGAGTTCGACCTCCTGTGGTTCCTCGTCTACCGGAAGAACCGCGTGCTGACGCGCGACTTCCTGCTCCAGCACGTCTGGGGCTACGACGCGGGCGTCGAGCTGACGACGAAGGTCATCGACGTGACGCTGTCGCACCTGCGCCAGAAGCTCGGCGCGCCGGCCGAGAAGATCGTCGCGGTCCGCGGCTTCGGCTACCGCTTCGACGCGTGACGCGCCGCAAGCCCCGTCCTCTCGCGCGGGATCCGCTGGCCGTCCTGCTGGTCGCCGCGAACCTGGTCCTGGGCGGGATCCTCGCCTGGCGCTGGATTCGCGCGCGCGCCCGACCGGGCCTGCCGCCGGGCCATCCCGACGTCTCGGTCCCTCCCGAGATCGCGGCCGCGATCCGCGCCGCCGACCGCGCGAGGCCTCCGCTGGCCGAGGAGCCGGTGCGCCTGAGCGGCGTCGTGCGCCTGTCTCCGGGCCTCAAGGAGCCCTGGCCGGAGCACGCCTACGTCTTCGTGATCGCGCGCGGCGAGGGGGACGGCCCGCCGTTCGCCGTGCGCCGCTACGCGGACGCGCGCCCGCCGCTGAGCTGGTCGCTCGGCGCGGAGAACGAGATGATCCCGGGCGCGCCGGTCCCCGCGCGCCTGCGCCTGTCGGTGCGCGTCGACCAGGACGGCGACGCGCTGACGCGCCAGCTCGGCGACCTGGCCGGGGGGCCGAGCGCGCCGGTCTCCCCGCGCGCGACGGTCGACCTCGTCGTCGACCGCCCGGCGACGCTGGTCCCCGCGGGCTCGTCCTTCTAGGACGCGGCCGCTACTCGGCCGGGATCGCGGCGTCGAACTTCAGCGGCGAGCCGACCTTCAGCCCGTAGCGCCGCGCCGCTCCCGCCGGCAGTTCGAGCACGTACTGCCCGCGGGCCTGCGCGCGCGCGACCTTCGAGTCCGGCGTGCGCGTCGTCGACTTCGGCATCCGCGCGTGGATCGCGTTCACGCGCTTGTCGGCGCCGATCCAGACCATGTCGAGGCTGACCAGGGTGTCCTTCATCCAGAACGCGAGCTCCATGTCGGCCGGGAACACGAACAGCATCCCGTAGTCGCGGGCCAGGCGCGTGCGGCACATCAGGCCCTTCTCTCGCTCCTTCGGGGTGTCGACGATGTCGGCGCGGATGCGGCCGCCGCCGGGGACCTCGATCACCGTCTTCTTGGCGATCTTCTGCGGCAGGCAGGCCGGGGCCGCGGTCCGCGCGGGAGCCGTCTTGCGCGCGGGAGCGGCGGAGGCGGGAAGGACGAGGGACAGGACGAGGGCGGCCAGGGTCATCGGGCGTTCTCCTGAAAGCGAGGTCTGCGGCCGACCCATTATACGATTCCGCGGCCCGCGCGCGTATACTAAGGAATGCGCGCGGGTTAATTTTTGTATACTCGCGCAATCCACTCAGGATCTCAGCAGGAGGGCGTCGAATGGTGACCGGACTGGTGCTGGTGCGTCTGATGGCGGGCAAGGAGAAGACCTCGCTCGCGCGTCTCAAGGAGATCAAGGGCGTCTCCCACGTGACCGCCGTCTTCGGGCGCTGGGACCTCGTGCTCGACATCGAGACCGAGGACGTGACCACCCTCTCGAACGTCGTCGTGCGCGACATCCGCGCCACCCCCGGCGTGCTCTCGACCGAGAGCCTGGTCACCACGTCGATCTGACCGTGGATCCCGTCCTCTCCGTCCGCGGCCTGAGGACCCACTTCGTCACCCCGGAGCGGACCGTCAAGGCCGTCGACGGCATCTCGTACGACCTCCTTCCGGGGAAAACCCTCGCCGTCGTCGGCGAGTCCGGCTCGGGCAAGAGCGTGCATGCGCTCTCGATCCTGGGCCTGCTGCCGATGCCGCCGGCCGAGATCGTCGCCGGCGAGATCCTGTTCCAGGGCCGCGACCTCCTCAAGATGCGCGCGGCGCAGATGCAGGAGATCCGCGGCAACCGCATCGCGATGATCTTCCAGGAGCCGATGACCAGCCTGAACCCGGTCCTGCGCGTCGGCGAGCAGATCGCCGAGGCCGTCGTCCTGCACCAGAAGAAGACGCAGAAGGAGGCCTGGGCCAAGGCCGTCGACCTGCTCGGCAAGGTCGGGATCCCGCACCCCGAGGAGCGCGTCAACGACTTCCCGCACCAGTTCTCCGGCGGCATGCGCCAGCGCGCGATGATCGCGATCGCGCTGTCCTGCGAGCCGGATGTCCTGATCGCCGACGAGCCGACGACGGCGCTCGACGTGACCATCCAGGCTCAGATCCTCGAGCTGATGAAGAGCCTCCAGCGCGAGTACAAGATGGCGATCGTCCTGATCACGCACAACATCGGCGTCGTCGCCGAGATGGCCGACGACGTCGTCGTGATGTACGCCGGCCGGCCGGTCGAGCGCGCGCCGGTCGGCGAGCTGTTCTCGGACCCGAAGCACCCGTACACGAAGGGACTGCTCGCCTCCGTGCCGTCGATCTACGAGCGCAAGGAGCGCCTGGCCGCGATCCCCGGCCAGCCGCCGGACCTCGGCGCGGCCTACGAAGGCTGCCCGTTCGTCCCGCGCTGCGGCGACGCGCTCGAGCGCTGCCGCGCCGACGACCCGCCGGAGTTCCGGCTGAAGGGCGGGCGCATGTCGAACTGCTGGAGGTGCGAGAGCGAGGCCGAATCCCGCGCGCACCGCTTCGCCCAGGCGGAGGCCGCTCGATGAGCGCGCCGCTCCTCGAGGTCCGCGGCCTCAAGAAGCACTTCGCCGCGAGCGGCGGCATGTTCGCCGAGAAGACGACGGTCAAGGCCGTCGACGGAGTCTCGTTCTCCGTGATGCCGCAGGAGAGCTTCGCGGTCGTCGGCGAATCCGGCTGCGGCAAGACGACGCTGGGCAAGCTCGTCCTCGCCCTGGAGAAGCCGACCGACGGCACCGTCCTCTTCGACGGGCGCGACATGGCGTCGATGTCGCGCCGCGAGCTGCGCCGCCTGCGCGCCGACATCCAGGTGATCTTCCAGGACCCGTACTCGAGCCTGAACCCGCGCATGACGGTGTCGGACATCATCACCGAGCCCTGGATCATCCACGGCCGCCACAAGGACCCGGCCGCGCGCGCGCGGGTCCTGGCCAAGCTCCTCGACGACTGCGGAATCGCGAAGGCCTACCTGCCGCGCCATCCGCACGAGTTCTCCGGCGGCCAGCGCCAGCGCGTCGGCATCGCGCGCGCGCTGGCCCTGGACCCGAAGCTGATCGTCGCCGACGAGCCGGTCTCGGCGCTCGACGTCTCGATCCAGGCCCAGATCCTGAACCTGCTGAAGGACCTGCAGAAGGAGCGCAAGCTCTCCTATCTGTTCATCTCGCACGACTTCTCGGTCGTCCGGCACCTCTGCACGAGGATCGCCGTGATGTACCTGGGGCGGATCGTCGAGAGCGCCGATTCCGAGGTCCTGTTCAACGACCCGCAGCATCCGTACACCGAGGCCCTGCTCTCGGCCGTCCCGGTGCCCGACCCGTCGATCGAGAAGCGCCGCAAGCGCATCCTGCTGACCGGAGACGTCCCGAGCCCGCTCAAGCCCCCGTCCGGCTGCCGCTTCCACCCGCGCTGCCGCTACCTCGTCGACGCCTGCCGGACCGAAGATCCGGCGCTGGCCGAGACCGGCGCCGCCCACTTCGCCGCCTGCCCGGTCCTGCCGTTCAAGGACAAGAGGAGCGACGCCGCTCTCGTCGCGCTGTAGCATGCGCGGGCTCGTCCTCGCGGCGCTCGCGTCGGTCCTGCCGGCGCGGCGCGCCCGCGCCGACGGCGCCTCCGCGACGCTGACCTACGCGATCGCCTCCGACGTCGACACGCTCGACCCGGACTGGGCCTACGACGCCGCGTCGCGCTTCGTCGACCGGCAGATCTACGAGACCCTCGTCGACTACGACGGCGGCTCCGCCGACCGCTTCGTCCCGCGCCTGGCGACGGTCGTGCCGAGCGTCGAGAACGGCTTCCTGTCGCGCGACGGGCTGACCTACCGCTTCCCGCTGCGCGCCGGCGTCAAGTTCCACGACGGCGCGACGATGACGCCCGAGGACGTCCGCTACTCGATCCTGCGCTTCCTCCTGCTCGACCGCGACGGCGGCCCGTCGGACCTGCTCCTGCGCCCGCTCCTCGGCCGCGACTCCGTCGCCGGGCCGGACGGCCGCCCCGACCCCGCCGCCTACGAGGAGGCCGCGCGCGCCGTGTCGATCGAGGGGGGCGCGCTGGTCCTGCGCCTGAAGGCTCCGTTCTCGCCGCTCTTGGCCGTGCTGGCCTCCTACGCGCCGGTCGTCTCCCGCGCGCGCGTCGCCGCGCACGGCGGCTGGGACGGGAGCGAATCCTCCTGGGCCGAGCACTGGAACCCGTCCAAGGAGCGCTCCGCGCTCTTCGCGGACGCCGACGGCACCGGCCCGTTCCGCCTGCTCGCCTGGGACCGCGCGGGGGGGGTCGTCGCGCTCGTCCGCTTCGACGGCTACTGGCGCGCGCCGGCCCCGCTGTCCGCGGTCCGCATCGAGTCCGTCCCGGACCCGCGCGCCCGCCGCCGCCTGCTCGCCGCCGGCGACGCCGACGCCGTCTGGATCGACGCGGGAGAGGCCGCCGGCTACCGCGGCATGCCCGGCGTCGAGGTCGACGAGGACCTGCCCCGCCTCGAGACCGCCGACGCGATCCTGCTCAACCTGCGCGCCGCGCCGTCCGGGAACCCGTGGCTCGGCTCGGGCCGCCTCGACGGGGAGGGCGTCCCGCCCGACCTCTTCGCCGACCGCGACGTGCGCCGCGCGCTCGCGCTCGACTTCGACGACGCGGCGCTGATCCGCGACGGCTTCGCCGGCAAGGCCGTTCCCGCGAACGGGCCGATTCCGCGCGGGCTGCCCGGCTGGGACGGAGCCCGCGGCTGGACCCTCTCGCCGGAGCGCGCGGCCGAGCTCCTGCGCCGCGCGCGCGGAGGGGCGCTCTGGAGCGAGGGCTTCCTCCTGCCGGTCGCCTGCCCGACCGGCCGGAGCGGCGCGCTGGCCGCCTGCCGCACGCTCGCCGCCGGCCTGGCCGCGCTGAACCCGAAGTTCCGCGTCGACTGCCGCGAGCTCCCGCAGTCGCGCCTCCTCGACGAGCTCCGCGCGCGCCGTCCGGCCGCGCTGATCGCCTCCTGGGCGCTCGACTACCCGGACCCTTACAACGCGGTCCAGCCGTTCCTCGGCTCGAGCGGCTTCTTCGCCGCGCCGCTCGGCTACTCGAGCGCGCGCGCCGACGCGCTGATCGCCGACGCCGAGGCCGCGACGGACCCGGCCAAGCGCCGCGCCGACTACCGCGAGCTGCAGGCCCTCGCGGTCTCCGACGTCCCCGCGCTCTTCACCGTCGAGACGAACGGCGCGCTCGCGCGCTCGCTGAAGGTCCGCAACTGGGTCCGCAATCCGATGCTGCCCTACGGCAGCCTCTACGAGGTCACGAAACTCCCATGAACAAGACGCTCGCCGCCTGGCTGTCCCTGCTCCTCGCGCTCGCCCCCGCCGCCGCGCCCGCCGCCGCGGCGGTCAAGAACCCGGACATCCTCGTCTACGCGACGATCGGCGACCCGGAGAGCTTCGACCCGGCCTGGGCCTACGACACGGCCAGCCAGAACGTGATCGCCAACGTCTACGAGTACCTGCTGGCCTTCAAGGGCGGCGGCACGCGCGTGAAGGACCTGATGCCGATGCTCGCGACGAAGGTCCCGACGCGGGCCAACGGCCTGATCTCGCCCGACGGCCTCGTCTACCGCTTCCCGATCCGCCGGGGCGTCAAGTTCCAGGACGGCGCGGCGCTGACCCCCGAGGACGTGCGCTACTCGCTGCTGCGCTTCATGCTGATGGACCGCGCCGGCGGCCCGTCGTCGCTGCTGCTCCAGCCGATCCTCGGGCGCGCGACGACGCGCCGGGACGGCAAGCCCGACCCGGCCGCCTACGCGGAGGCCGCGAAGGCCGTGACGGTCCGCGGCGACGAGGTCGTGATCCGGCTCAAGAGGCCGTTCGCGCCGTTCCTGACGATCCTGCCCGCCTGGGGCGCGGTCATGGAGCGCGCGTGGTGCGCGGCGAACGGGCAGTGGGACGGGAAGGCCGGCGACTGGGCGAAGTACAACGACCCGACCCTCGAGCAGACCCTGCCGAAGACCCTGATGAACGGCACCGGCCCGTTCGCGCTCGAACGCTTCGAGCCGAACACGAAGCAGGTCATCCTGAAGCGCTGGGACGGCTACTGGCGCAAGCCGGCGCGCCTCAAGAACGTCGTGATCAAGGTCGTCAACGAGTTCGCGACCCGCAAGCTGATGCTCCAGGCCGGCGACGCGGACGTGATCTACGTGCCGCAGATGTACCACCCTCAGGTCGTCGGCCTGCCCGGCGTGCAGGTGATCGACGGCCTGCAGGACCTCGACCGCTCGATGCTGCTGATGTTCACGTTCAAGATCAACCCGGTCGCCAACCCGAACATCGGCTCCGGCAAGCTCGACGGGAACGGCATCCCGCCGGACTTCTTCTCGGACCGCGACGTGCGCCTCGCCTTCGCGGAGGCGATCGACTACCAGGCGGTCGTCCGAGACCTCGAGAACGGCGCCGGCGCGCAGTCGACGGGACTGATCCCGCCGGGCCTGCTCGGCTATTGGAAGAGGCGCCCGCCGTATCATTTCGACCTGAAGGAGGCCGCCGCGCACCTGAAGAAGGCGTGGGGCGGCAAGGTCTGGGCGAACGGCTTCAAGGTCACCCTCGTCTACAACGCCGGCTCGGCGCCGGCCCAGGCCCTGTGCCAGATGATCAAGAAGAACGTCGAGTCGCTGAACCCGAAGTTCTCGATCGACGTGCGCATGCTCGAGTGGTCGACCTACCTCGCGCAGTCGCGCGAACGCCAAATCCCGCTCCAGCTCGGCGCCTGGCAGGCCGACTACCCCGATCCGCACAACTTCGTCTTCCCTCTGCTCGATTCGCAGGGCTACTTCCCGACCCAGCAGGGCTACAAGAACCCGGAACTCGACCGCCTGATCGAAGAGGCCGCGTCCACGATGAGCGAGCCCCGCCGCGCCGCCCTGTACCGCCGGATCCAGACGATCGCCGACCGCGACGTCCCGTGCGTGCCGGTCGTCGACGGCCCGCGCTTCCGGGTCCAGCGCTCGTGGGTCAAGGGCTTCGTCTTCAACCCGACCTTCCCGGACATGCCCTACGGCAGCTACTACTACGACCTTTACAAGGCGGACTGAAAGGATTGCTAGAATAGCGACATGCGACGAACCCTCCTCTCGGCGGTCCTCGTGGCCGGCCTGGCGTCCGCGCGCGCGCAGGCCGCCGCGAAGAACCCGGACACCTTCACCTACCTGACGATCTCGGACGCGGACAGCATGGACCCGGCCTGGGCCTACGACACGGCCAGCGACCTGGTCATCCTGAACGTCTACGAGACGCTGTTCATGTTCGACAAGTCGTCGACGCAGAAGCTCGTGCCCCTGCTCGCGACGGAGATCCCGACCAAGCGCAACGGGCTGATCTCGCCCGACGGCCGCACCTACGTGATCCCGCTGCGCAAGGGCGTCGCGTTCCAGGACGGGACGCCGATGACGCCGGAGGACGTCCGCTACTCGATCCTGCGCTTCATGCTGCAGGACCGCGCCGGCGGGCCGTCGGCGCTCCTGCTCCAGCCGCTCCTCGGCTATCCGTCGACGCGCGGCAAGGACGGCAAGATCCTCCCCGACGTGTGGCGCGACGCGACGCGCGCGGTCAGCGTGCGCGGCGACGACCTGGTCCTGCGCCTGCCGCGCCCGTACGCGCCGCTGCTGAGCATCCTGGCGTCGTGGTCGCCGGTCGTCTCGCAGGCCTGGGCGGCCAAGAACGGCGATTGGGACGGCCGCGAGGAGACCTGGCAGAAGTACAACGACCCCGAGAAGCAGAGCTCGCCGTTCTTCGAGCGGGCCGACGGGACGGGGCCGTTCAAGCTCGACCGCTGGGACCGCCGCAACGAGGAGTTCATCCTCGTCCGCAACGACGGCTACTGGCGCAAGCCGGCGCGGCTGAAGAACGTCGTGATCAAGGGCATCAACGAGTTCGGCACCCGCAAGCTGATGCTCGAGGCCGGCGACGCCGACTCGATCTACGCGGACCGGCCGCTGCTGTCCCAGCTGCGGAACCTCCCGGGCGTGCAGATCATCGACAACCTGCCGACGATGGAGATGGACCCGGTCGTCTTCTTCACCTACCGCGCGAACCCCGTCGCGAACCCCTACATCGGCACCGGGCGGCTCGGCGACGGCATCCCGCCCGACTTCTTCGCCGACAAGGACGTGCGCAAGGCCTTCGCGTACGCGTTCGACTACAAGGGCTTCATCCGCGACGTCGAGCGCGGCAAGGGCTCGCAGGCGACCGGCCCGATCCCGCCCGGCCTGCTCGGGCACGATCCGCGCGGGCCGAAGTACCGCCTGGACCTCAAGCGCGCCGCCGCGCACATGCGCAAGGCCCTGGGCGGCCAGGCGTGGAGGCAGGGCTTCCACTTCACGATCGCGTTCAACTCCGGGAACCTGGCGCGGCAGACGATCTGCCAGATCCTGAAGCACAACGTCGAGGGCTTGAACCCGAAGTTCAAGATCGACTGCCGAGCCGTCGAGTGGTCGACCTTCCTCGACGCGTACGAATCGTCGAAGCTCCCGATCTTCGTGATGGGCTGGAACGCCGACTACCCGGACCCGAGCAACTTCGTCTTCCCGCTGCTCGACTCGAAGGGAGCCTTCGCGCCGGCGCAGAAGTTCTCGAACCCGGAGTTCGACCGCCTGATCGACGAGGGCAACGCCGAGATCGACCCGGCCAAGCGCCGCGAGATCTACGAGAAGCTCCAGCGCCTCGTTTACGACGAGGTGCCGCAGCTCTACATCGTCGACACCGTGCGCTACCGCACGCAGCGGAGCTGGGTGCGCGGCTGGTATCCGAACCCGATCTTCCCGGACTCGCCGTACGGGAGCTACTTCTACACGATCTGGAAGGAATAGTTGCTCAAGTACATCCTGAAGCGCCTGGCGTTCCTGCCCCTCGTGATGTTCGGGGTCACGGCCCTGCTGTTCGTCTGCCTGCAGTACCTGTCGCCGGAGATGCGCGCGTCCCTGTACGTGAAGGACCCGCGCCAGCTGTCCCAGCTCAACGAGGTCATCGAGAAGTACGGCCTGCGCAAGCCGGTCTACGTGCAGTACGGGATCTGGCTCAAGCAGGTCGCGCACGGCGACCTCGGCTACTCGGAGACCGCGAAGATGCCGGTCGCCGACGCGATCCGAGCGTTCTTCCCGGCGACCTTCGAGCTGACGATGATGACCTTCCTGCCGATCCTGGCGGTCGGCGTCTTCTTCGGGGTCCTGTCCGCCGTCTACCGCGACAAGCTGATCGACCACGTGACGCGCTTCGTCGCGATCACCGGCTACTCGCTGCCGAGCTTCGTGCTGGGCCTGCTCCTGCTGATGGTCTTCTACGGCCACCTCCACTGGTTCCCGCCCGGGCGCTACACGCTGGCGACCGACATGATCGTCCACGACCCGTCGTTCCATCACTACACGGGCCTGCTGACGCTCGACTGCCTGCTCAACGGCCAGGGCGGCGCCTGCCTCGACGTCCTCCGGCACCTGGTCCTGCCGGCGGCGACGCTGCTCTACATCTCCGTCGCCCTGCTCCTGCGCATCACCCGGTCGTCGATGCTCGAGGAGCTGACGAAGGACTACGTGCGCACCGCGCGCGCGAAGGGCCTGCCCGAGCGCACGATCATCCGCAAGCACGCGCTCGCCAACGCGCTGATCCCGGTCGTCACGCTCTCGTCGCTCCTCTTCATCGGCCTGCTCGGCGGCGTCGTCATCACCGAGACCGTCTTCGACTTCCCGGGCATCGGGCGCTGGGGCGTGCAGGCGGCCCAGCAGCTCGACATCCCGGGAGTGCTCGGCTCGACGCTCCTCGCGGCGCTCCTGTTCGTGCTCGCGAACCTGATCTCGGACATCCTGTACGCGGTCGTCGACCCGCGCATCCGGATCGGGAGCTGACATGGAGCGCCTGCGCGGAATCTGGAAGACCCTGCGCCGAAAGCCGATGTCGCTGCTCGGCTTCGCCCTGATCGGCGCCTTCCTCGCCGTCGCGCTCGCCGCGCCGTGGATCGCACGGCCGCCGGCCGGCTCGCGCAACCCCTACATCATCCCGCAGAGCGGCTACAGCCCGGACCCGGAGCCGCCGTCGAAGGCGCACTGGTTCGGGACGACCGAGCAGCAGTACGACCTCTACTACGGGATGGTCTGGGGCACGCGGACCGCGTTCAAGGTCGCGGCCGAGGTCGTCGGGCTGTCGGTGATCGTCGGCGTGCTCCTCGGCGGAGCGGCCGGCTTCTACGGCGGCTGGGTCGACGAGGCCATCATGCGCTTCACCGACGTCGTCCTCGCCTTCCCGGACCTGGTGCTGGCCGTCGTCATCGTCGCGATCCTGGGCCCCAGCCTCGAGCACGTGATGTACTCGGTGATGGCCGTGTCGTGGCCGTCGTACGCCCGCCTGATGCGCGGCGACGTGCTCTCCGTCAAGGAGCGCGACTACGTCGCGGCCGCCCGCGCCCTCGGGGCGTCGGACGCGCGCATCCTGTTCCGCCACATCATCCCGAACGCGATCTATCCGGTCCTCGTCGTCGCGTCGCTGTCGACCGGCAGCATCGTGATCACGGCGGCCGCGCTTTCGTTCCTGGGCCTGGGAGCCCCGGTCGGCTACGCGGACTGGGGCCAGTTGATCTCGCTGTCGCGCAACTGGATCATGGGCTCGGCCGGCAACCCGTTCGCGTACTGGCACACCGTCTTCATCCCCGGCGCCGCGATCTTCCTGTTCGTGCTCGGCTGGAACCTGCTCGGGGACGCCGTCCGGGACATCCTCGACCCGCGGCAGAGCTAGGAGGCCCATGTCCACCCTGAACGCGCTCCTCGACCGAGCCGCCCGGGAGGGCGGGACGCGGACCGCGCTCGTCGCGGGCTCGCGGGAGATATCGTTCGAGGCCCTGCGCGCCGACGTCCTCGCGCTGGCCGAGGGACTGCGCCGCGCCGGGGTCGAGAAGGGCGCGCGCGTGTCGATCGTCCACCGCAACGCCCCCGAGTTCGTCGCCGCCTACTTCGCGCTCGCGCGCCTCGGCGCGATCGCGGTGCCGCTGAACTTCATGGTGCAGAAGCCCGACGAGCTCGCCTACATGCTCAACGACTGCGCCGCCGTCGGCGTCGTCACGCAGTCCGAGTTCCTGAAGGGGCTGGCCGGCGCCGCCGAGAAGTGCCCGGCGCTCGCGTCGCTGTGGCTCACCGACCGCGCCCCGAAGGACGGGGACGCGTCCGTCGTCAAGGACTTCGCGGCCCTGCGCGCCGCGCCCGCCGCGGACGCCGGGGCGGACGCGGCCGCGGAAGACGACGTCGTCTCGATCCTCTACACGTCGGGCACGACCGGGTTCCCGAAGGGGGTGATGCTGACGCACCGCAACCTGGTCACGAACTGCGAGGCCTCGATCAAGCGCATCACGCTCAAGCGCGGCGACGCGACGCTCTGCATCCTGCCGATGTTCCACAGCTTCGCGTGGACCGCGATCGTGCTGACCTCCCTGCGCCTGACGATGAAGTGCGTGATCTCGGCCTCGATCGCCCCGGCCAAGCCCTGGCTGAAGGCGATGGGGCGCCACCGCGTGACGATGTTCGCCGCCGTGCCGCAGGTCTACGCGGCGCTGACGCGCGAGACGCGCGACCTCAAGACGCGGCTGTTCCTGCGCTGGTGGGCGTTCCGCAAGGTCCGCGTCGCCGTCTCCGGCGCGGCGCCGCTGGCTCCGTCCGTCGCCGAAGGCTTCACGAAGGCGATCGGCGTCGGGATCATCGAGGGCTGGGGCCTGACCGAGACCAGCCCGGTCGCGACCGTGAACCCGCCCGACGACATCCGCCTGGGCACCGTCGGCACGCCGATCGACGGCGTGCGGGTCAAGACGATCGACGACGAGGGACGCGACCTCCCGCTCGGAGAGGAGGGGGAGATCTGCGTGAAGGGCGACAACGTGATGAAGGGCTACTGGAACAAGCCCGACGACACGCGCGCGGCCTTCACCCCGGACGGCTGGTTCAAGACCGGCGACGTCGGCGTGCTCGACGCGGACGGCTACCTGTCGATCCGCGACCGCAAGAAGGACATGATCATCATCAAGGGCCTGAAGGTCTTCCCGGCGCAGGTCGAGGCGGTCATCGCCGAGAACCCGGAGGTCGAGGAGTCGGCCGTCGTCGGCCTGCCCGACGAGACCGGCGACGAGACGATCAAGGCGTACGTCGTCGCCAAGAAAGGCTGCCGCCTCGACAAGTCGGCCCTGATGAAGTTCTTCCGCGAGAGGCTCGACGCCTACAAGCGCCCGCGCGACGTCGAGATCGTCGACGCCCTGCCGAAGAACGCCCTGCAGAAGGTCCTCAAGCGCGAGCTGCGCCAGCGCGAGCTCGACAAGCGCGCGGGCTCCGGGAAGGCGTGAGCCCGGCGGCGCGGCGCGTGCGCCTGCCGGAGCCCGCGCGCGAGGCCCTGGCCCGCGTCGCCCGCCTCGGGCACCCGACGCCGGTCTGGCTCGTCGGCGGAGCCCTGCGCGACGCGGCCCTCGGCCGGCCGGTCGCCGACCTCGACCTCGCGGCCTCCGGCGCGCGCCGTCTCGCCGCCGCCCTCGCGCGGAGCTTCCGCGGGACGCTCGTCACCCTCGACGCCGAGAACGCCGTCTACCGCCTGGTCCTGCCGCCGGCCCGCGGCCGGGCGCTCCGGCAGATCGACGTCGCCGAACTGCAGGGCCCGGGCATCCGCGAAGACCTCGCCCGCCGCGACTTCACCGCGAACGCGCTCGCCTGGGAGGTCTGCGCCTCGCCGCCGGCCGCCGTCCCCGCCGGCGCGCTCCTCGACCCGCGCGGGGGCCTGGACGACCTCGGCCGCGGCCTCCTGCGCTGCGAGAGCGGGCGCCTCTTCGACGAGGACCCCCTGCGCCTGCTGCGCGCGTTCCGCCTCGCCGCGCAGACCGGCCTCGAGCCCGACGTCGCGACGCTCGCGCTGATCCGCAGCCGCCGCCGCCTCGTCCGCGAGCCGGCCGGCGAGCGCGTGCAGGCGGAGCTGCTGGGCCTGCTCGCGGTCCCCGGCGCCTCCGCGCACCTGCGCCGGATGGACGAGTGCGGACTGCTGACGTCCCTCTTCGAGGACCTGGAGCCCTCGCGCCGCTGCGCGGAGAGCTACTACGGCCGCGGGGGGGTCCTCAAGCACTCGCTCGACGTCTGCGCGCGCGTCGACTTCCTGCTGACGAACCTGCGCCGCGCCTATCCGGACCTCGCGCGCCCGCTCGAGGAGCACATGGCCGCGCGCGCGTCGGGCGGCGCCCCGGAGCGCGCGGTGCTGATGCTGGCCGCCCTGCTCCACGACGTCTCCAAGCCCGAGACCGCGCGCACGATCGACGGCCGCCTGCGGTTCTTCGAGCACGACGCGCGCGGCGCCGCGCGCGCCGCGCGGATCCTGCGGGACCTGCGCTTCTCGCGCGAGCACGTCGACGAGGTCTCCGTCATCGTGCGCCAGCACCTGCGCCCCGGCCACCTCGCCTCGGGCGGGCCGCTGACCGAGCGCGCCGCCTACCGCTTCTTCCGCGACCTCGGGCCGCTCGCGCCGGGCCTGCTGATCGTCTGCTGGGGCGACCACGCCAGCTACATGCCCGAGGCGCGCCTGAAGCGCCTGCTCAACGCCGCCTGCGGCCGCCGCGCCGGCGCCGCCGCCCTGCGCCTGCGCCCGGAGGAGGCGCGCAAGACCGTGCGCCACCTCCAGCTCGTCTCGAACCTCCTGCGCCGCTATTTCGACGCGGCCCGCGCGCCGGTCCCCGAGCGGCTGCTCGACGGCGGCGACGTGATGAAGGCCCTGAAGATCCCGCCCGGCCCCCGCGTCGGGGACGCCCTCGAGCGCCTGCGCGAGGCGCAGGCGGAGGGGAAGGTCAAGACGCGGGAGCAGGCCCTGCTCTTCGTCTCGCGCCTGAAATAGCGGCGTAACACGCCCCGTTTAACCTACCCTATAGCATGCGCCTCCGAGGCCGCGCCGTTCTCGCGACGCTCGCCGCCCTCCTGCTGGCGCACGCCCGCGCCGTCTGCGCCGCCCCCACGCTCGGGGTCAAGTTCCTCCAGTGCGACGGCTCCTACGCGACCTCCGGCCCGAACGGCGGCTCCACGCATCGCCCGGCGACGGACATGCAGGTCGCCGAGCAGTCGCCGGCGCCCTACGGCCTGCGCACCTCGTCGCCGAACGTGTATCCGATGGGCTATCTCGAGAACGTCTATTCCTTCGGCAACATCTTCCGCTTCGCGAACTACACGATCTCGGACATCGGCTGTTCGACGACGACCGGCCACGACTTCCAGTACACGTACGACGTCGCCGGCGGCGATTCGGTGCTGCTCGGCGAATGCGCGTACAACGTGAACTCCTCCTGCACGCCCGACGGGACGTTCGTCTCCTCGCAGACCGTGACCCCGCTCGGCCTGGCCGCCTGCCCGGCCGGCATCCCCGGGACCGGGGTCGTGAACTTCGGGACCGCCGGGCAGAACTCCGACTTCGGCCAGGCGGCGACCTTCACCGGCGTCGAATTCGGCACGGTCACCACCTACGGCAACGGCTGGAGCCCTCCGGCCAGCTACTCGATGAGCGCCTGGATCCGGACGTCGAACGCCGCCCAGCAGGACTTCATCTCGCAGTCCAGCACCACCGCGCAGGAGTGGGGGTTCGGGCTCGCGGCCAACGGCGGCGTGCGCTTCTTCGACTCGCGCGACGGCGCGAACGCCGACAAGACCGTCGGCTCCGGCTACGACGACGGCGTCTGGCACAAGATCGACGTCGTCCGCCGCGACGGGCAGGAGCGCGACTACTTCGTGGACGGCGTCCTGATCGGGACCACCCCGGCCGTGGTCGCCTCCTCTTTCGTCAGCAACCCGATCAACCAGCCGGTCTACCTGGGCGCCTTCGCCGGTCCGACCGACCACTTCCTCGGCGACATCGACGAGATGCGCGTGACCGACTACGTGCCCTCCGCCGACGACCTCCTTCTCGAGTACCAGGGCGTCGCCCATAAATACACGCCGAACTACCCGAGCGTCGCCTACAGCACGTCCGCCGCGAGCTTCTCCGGCGGCACCCCGGCCAACGGCTCGACGGCCCTCGCGACCTACATCCCGGCCGCCAGCCTCAGCATCACGACGAGCTCCCCCGCGAGCGCGCGCTGGATCTTCATGGCGCAGAGCACCTTCTCGGCGACGACGACCTTCGGACCTCTCGCGGTGACGTTCGACCAGAGCAAGCCGATCGCCCCGAAGCTGACCGCGTCGCCGAGCGGACCCAACAGCATCGCCTGGTCGTGGACGACGCCGACCGAGTACTGCTCGGGCTCGGGCCTGCCGACCGTCTACTACCAGCTCGCCGACTGCGGGACCGGCGCGACGATCACCCCCGCGAACTCCGTCCAGGAGCCGGCGCGCACGACCGGCGACAGCGTCGGAGGCTCCCCGAACCAGCTCGTCTGCCGCGCGCTCGTCGTGACCGACGTCTGGGGCACAGGCTCGCTCAGCGCCCCGACGACGTCCTACACGCAGGCCGCCGTCCCCGTCTCGCCGACCTTCAGCGGGATCACGGGCTCGAGCGCGACCTTCTCGTGGGGCGCGAACGGCGATCCGTCCTACACGCGCTACGAGGTCACCTATTCGACGGACGGCTTCGTCGCGAACGTCGCGACGCGCGTCGCCGTCGGCGACGACTTCACCGGCACGTCGCTCGCCCTGACCGGGCTGTCCGCGGGCACGACCTACACCGTGCGCGTGCGCGCCTTCAGCGGCCGCTCGACCGACGCCTACGGCGGCGTCGGATCGAGCTTCGCCTCGACGACCGTGATCCCGACCCCCGTCGCGCCGACGCTGACCGGGACGCCTCTGGGCGTCTCGTCGGTGAGGTGGACCTGGAACGCGGTCTCCGGGGCGACCGGCTACAAGCTCTACGACACGCCGACGCAGACGGTGCTCTACTCGGGCGCGCTCCTGAGCGACACCTCGACGAACCTGACCCCGAACCTGCGCGTCCAGGCGCAGATCGAGGCCCAGGCCCCGTCGCCGACCCCGCCGAGCGCGCGCGGCTCCGCGTCCGTGTACACGCTGTCCGAGCCTCCGGTCTCGGGCGCCGTCTCGGCCGTCTACGCGTCGAGCGCGTCCTTCACGTGGGACGCGAACGGCAACCCGTCCTACACGATCTACCAGGTCGTCGTCGCGACCGATCCCGCCTACGCGGTCGTCGTCGCCACGCTGTCGGTCGCGGCGACGACCGCGACCGCGACGAACCTGCTTCCCGGCGTCACCTACTACGCGCGCGTGCAGGCGTTCAACGGCGACCAGGTCCTGACCGCCGCGCTCGACCTGCCGTCCGCGATGCCGCCGGGCGACCCGGAGATCACCGTCAGCTCGTCGCCGGCGACGCCGTACGACGTCGGCTCGGGCCTCGTCGCCTCGTGGCAGTTCGACGTGGGTTCCGGCACCTCCGTCGTCGACTCCAGCGGCGGAGGGGACCCCCTCGGCTTGACCTGCGCCGGGGCCGGCTGCGCGTCGACGCCGACCTTCGCGGCCGGTCCGCCGGGCCTCGGCGACGCCGGCCGCTTCCCGGGGACGTCCGGCAGCGTCGCGACCGCCGCGAGCGCCGCCCCGTTCCAGTTCGCCGACGACCTGACCGTCGAGGCCTGGGTCTACCCGGAGAGCGCGTCGCAAAACAGCGGCGGGGCCGCCGGCATCGTCGCGCGCGGCAAGCAGGGCGCCGAGGACTTCGCGCTCGACGTCTACGGCAACGCGTTCCGCTTCCTCGTCGCCCCGGGGCAGGCGGCGACGGTCTCGACGGAGACGATCCCGGCCGGACAGTGGACGCACCTCGTCGGCGTCTACAGCTCGGCGGGAAGCGGCAGCGCGACGCTCTACGTGAACGGCCGCGCCGACGCCTCCGTCACCGGCGTCGGCTCGAGCCGCGCCGACGACGCGCAGCCTTTGACGGTCGGCAACCGCGCGGACGCCTCCGGCGCCGACACGCTCGGCTTCCTCGGCCGCATCGACGCGGTCCGGGTCTACCACCGCGCGCTGTCGGCCGCCGAGGTCCTCGCCGACTATCAGGGGAGCTTCGTCTCGACGGTCTCCGCTCCGTCGCCGAACTCCGGCATCCTCGTCGCGCTGCCGCCGAACGCCTTCGGCGGGCCGGTCGAGCTCTTCGTCACCAACGACCCCGTCGGCCATCCGATCCGAGTCTCGCCCGCGGTCGTCGACGCGGGCTTGGCCGCCCTGCCGTCCGGGCTGACGCTGGTGCCGAACTCCCTGGTCGAGGTCGTCCCGATCGTCGACGGCGTCCCGTTCACCGCGACGCTCGGCTCCTCGGCGACGCTGTCGATCCCCTACCGCGACGCGAACGGCGACAACCTGATCGACGGCACGAACCCGCCGCTGGCCGCCTCGGCGATGACGATGTACACGCTGAACACGACGGTCAACCGCTGGGAGGCCCTGCCGACGACGATCGACTCCGCGAACCGCCGCGCGAGCGGCGTCACGCCGCACTTCTCGGTCTTCGCTCTGCTCGCGCCGACGACCGTCGCCGCGGCCCTCGCGTCGGTGCGCGTCTATCCGGTCCCGTGGAAGCCGGGAAGCGGCGGCCGCTTCGACGCCGCCGGGATCACCTTCGACGGCCTGCCCGCCTCCGGGCACATCCGCATCCTGACCTTGGCGGGGCGGGACGTGCGCGACCTGGACTTCGACGGCGCCTCCGCCGGCAAGCTCGTCTGGGACGGACAGAACGGCGACGGGCGCCGGACCGCCAGCGGCGTCTATTTCGCGCGCGTCAGCTCCGACGCCGGCCCGACCGTCTTCCTGAAGTTCGCGATCGAACGATGAGACCCGCGCTCCTCGCCGTCCTGCTCGCCGCGGCCCCCGCCGGGGCGGCCGCGTCGGCGTTCGGCTCGCAGAACGCGGGCACGAGCGCGGCGACGTTCCTGACCCTCGGCGCCGACGCGCGCGCGGCGGGGATGGGGAACGCGGTCTCCGCCTCCGCCGACGACGCGTCCGGCGCCTACTGGAACCCGGCCGACCTCGCGCGCCTGCGCTACCGCCACGCGACGCTGACCCACGCCGCGTCCTACCAGGACACGTTCTTCGACTTCCTCGCCTACGCCCAGCCGATCGACGCCCCGCGCGGCGAGGGCCGCGCGCGCGAGCTCCCGCCCGAGCAGCTCGGCACGATCGCGGCGGCCCTGCTGTATCAGAACGCCGGGCGGATCTCCGAGGTCGACAACACCGGGACGCCGACCGGCGGCTCGTTCACGCCGCAGGACATCGCGGCGATCCTCGCCTGGGGCTCGACGATCGACCGGCACTTCGACGTCGGGATCTCCGTCAAATACGTGCAGTCCAAGATCGAGGCGACCGCCGGGACCGGCGCCGCCGACTTCGGCGCGCGCTGGCGCACGTACGTGCCCGGCACCGAGATCGGCTACGCGCTGGCCGCCGACGCGCGCAACGTCGGCGGCCCGCTGAAGTTCCGCGACGCGGCGGACCCCCTGCCGCTGACGCTCGTCCTGGGGCAGGCCCTGCGCCCGTTCTCGTCGCTCACGCTCGATCTCGACGTCGTGATGCCGCGCGACGCCCCGGTCTACGAGTCGGTCGGCGCCGAGTGGCGCGCCCCGATGACCGAGGACCTCAGCGGCGCCCTGCGCGTCGGCTACGACGGCCGCCTGGACTCGGGCGCGCTCGGCGGGACGACCGGAATCGCGCTCGGCGCCGGCCTGGGGTTCCGCCGCCTCGCCTTCGACTACGCGTGGACCCCGGCCGGCGGGCTCGGCGACGTCTCGCGCCTGTCGATGTCGTACCGCTTCTAGCGAGCGGCGCGCGGAGGCGCCCGCCGACTCCGTACCCGGCTCGCGACCAGCCGGCCGGCGGCATCGCCGCCCGGATTTGGTCGACGCGCGGCCGTCGACCCTCGGGCCGCGCAGGGCGTTAATCGTCGGCAGAGACCGCTAAGCGGCGGTCAATCCGCCGCGGTCCGGGCGGGGATGCCGCCGGCCGGCGTCCCGAGCGGGGCGCATCGAGATTTGATATCCTCGCTCCGATGGGCGGACTGCGCTCCGTCGCCTCGGAGCTCGCCGGGACCTTCGCGCTGACCCTCGCCGGGGCCGGCGCCGCCTGCCTGGGCCTGGGCTCCCTCGGCTACGCCCTCGCCTACGCGGCGGGGACGGCCGCCGCCTACTACGCGTTCCCCGGGCCCGCCTCGCGCTTCAACCCCGCGCTGACGCTGGCCGACCTGGCGCTCAAGCGCGCGGGCGTCCTGCGCTCGGTGCTGGCCTTGGCGGCCCAACTGCTCGGCGCGGCCTGCGCGGGCCTGTTCCTGCGCGCGGTCCTGGAGGGGGGACGCCCCGACCTCCTCGTCGGCGCCGGGGCCCTGGGCGCCTGCGCCCCGCTCGGGATCGGCTACCGCGCGGCCACGCTGATCGAGGCCGTGCTGACCTTCTTCCTGGCCTGCGCGGCCGCGGCGTCGCAGACGCCCCGCCGCCGCGCGACGGGCCCGCTCCTGCTGGGCGCGGCGACGCTCTTCGGCGCGCTCGTCGGCGGCCCGCTGACCGGCGGCGCGATGAACCCGGCCCGCGCCTTCGGCCCGGCCGTCGCCGCCGGACGCTGGAGCCGACACTACGTGTACTGGGTCGGCCCGCTCGCCGGAGCCGTCCTCGCCGCCCTGCTCGCCCCCACTCTCGTTTCCGAGGAGAACCGACCATGATCGACGTCGCCCCGCTGACCCTCAAGTCCCTGACCGAGACCGACTCCGACCTCGCCGTCTTCGCCGCCGAGGACGCCGGCCTCGCCGGCCTAAAGGCCCTGTCCGCGAAGGAGAAGTCCGACCTGCGCGCCGCGCTCGAGCGCGAGGGCTTCAAAGGCAAGCTCCGCGAGACCGCCCGCGTCGACGTCCCGCTGCTGGGCCGGACCCGCCGCGTCTGGGCCGCCGGCGTCGGCAAGCGCAAAGGCGCCGGCTCCGAGTCCTTCCGCCGCGCGGCCGGGGCCCTGCTCGGCGCGGCGCGGGGCAAGAGCGCCGCGCTCGCCGTCCTCTGCGCCGAACAGACGCAGGCCGTCGCCGAGGGCCTGCTGCTGGCCTCGTACAAGTACGAGGAGTACAAGAAGGGCGACGCCGACAAGCTTCAGTCCGCGCGCCTCGTCGCCTCGGACGCGGCGTCGGCCGCCGCGGCCGCGAAGGCCTGCGCGAAGGCCGCGCTGGCCGCCGAGGCGGTCGCGCTCGCGCGCGACCTGGTCAACCGCGGGCCGTCGGACAAGACCCCGCTGAGCCTCGCCGCGCTGGCCGAGACCTTCAAGGGCTCGGGCGTGACGGTCACGGTCATCGACAAGAAGAAGGCCGAGGAGCTGGGCATGGGCTCCTTCCTCGGCGTCGCGCGCGGCTCGGCCCAGCCGCCGGCGATGGTCCACATGATCTACAAGCCGAAGGGCGGCTCCAAGAAGCGGGTCGCGATCGTCGGCAAGGGGATCACGTTCGACTCGGGCGGCCTGTCGCTGAAGCCCGCCGCCTCGATGATCGACATGAAGTGCGACATGGCCGGCGCCGCCGCGGTGATCGGCGTCTTCAAGGTCATCGCGCGGCTGGCGCCGAAGGCCGAGGTCCACGGCATCTTCGCGGCGACCTACAACATGCCCGGGGCCGACGCGTACAAGCCGGGAGACGTCCTCAAGGCGATGAACGGCAAGACGATCGAGGTCTGGAACACCGACGCCGAGGGGCGCCTGGCGCTGGCGGATGCCCTGTGCCTGGCGGTCCAGCAGGAGCCGCAGGCGATCGTCGACATGGCGACCCTGACCGGCGCGGTCGTGGTCGCCTTGGGCTCGAAGGTCGCCGGGATCATGGGCAACGACCGGAGGCTCCTCGCGCAGGTCTCGGCCGCGGCCGCGCGCGCCGACGAGCCGGTCTGCGAGCTGCCCCTCGTCGAGGACTACAAGGAGGGCATCAAGGGCGACATCGCCGAGATCCTGAACATCTCGAAGGTGAAGGGGGAGGCCGGCTCGATCGTCGCGGGCCTGTTCCTGCAGGAGTTCGTCGACGGCCGCCCGTGGGTCCACCTGGACATCGCCGGCACCGCGTTCTGGAGCGGCGAGGGCCCGTACGGCCCGAAGGGCGCGACCGGCCAGCCGGTGCGCACGCTCCTCGAGTGGCTGGGGTCGCTGTGAGCCGGATCAAGTCCCGGCCTCCGGCGCGCGCCGGGACGAAGGAGCCGCCGCTCGAGCGCCTGGAGTCGCACATGCGCGACGTCCTCGCCGACCTCGGCGAGGATCCCTCGCGCGAGGGCCTCCAGAGGACGCCGCACCGCGTCGCGAAGGCCCTGCGGGAGTTGACCAGCGGCTACCGCGCCGACGTGGACGCGATGATCAACGACGCGCTCTTCACCGAGAGCTACGACGAGATGGTCCTCGTGCGCGACATCGCGTTCTACTCGCTCTGCGAGCACCACCTGCTGCCGTTCTTCGGCCGCGCGCACGTCGCCTACATCCCGGAGCGGAAGATCCTCGGCCTCTCGAAGATCCCGAAGCTCGTCGAGATCTACGCGCGGCGCCTGCAGGTACAGGAGCGCCTGACCCGGCAGATCGCCGACACGCTGATGACCAAGCTCGCCCCGCGCGGCGTCGCGGTCGTGCTCGAGGCGCGGCACCTGTGCATGGAGATGCGCGGCGCCGAGAGCCAGCTGTCGCCGACGACGACCTCCTGCATGCTCGGCGTCTTCCAGCGCGACGCGCGCACCCGCAAGGAGTTCCTCGAGCTCGCGAAGTCCCGCCCGGTCTAGGGCAGGAGCCGCCGGGCGGAGAAGGCCTCGCCGCCGGCCCGGACGGAGACGCGCTCGAAGCGCCGTTCGGGGGAGAGCTCGGCCGCGACCAGGTCGTCGGCCAGCACGCCGTCCTCGTAGTCGCGGGCGGCCTCCAGCAGGCGCCGGGCGTCGCGCTCGACCGCGCCGAAAAC
>JAGWRY010000332.1 GCA_028869495.1 Elusimicrobiota bacterium
CGGCGGCGAGCGCGAGGGCGAGGAGGGCGCTCACGCGGGCCTCCCGGGCGCCAGCGCCGCCAGCACCATGTCCGCGCGCGTCTCGATCATCGCGTCGCCGAGGACCGCCGCGGAGAACTCCGCGAGCGGCCGCCCGCCGAGGGTGCGCACGCGGTTGCGCTCGAAGGCGGTGACCGCGATGTTGGGCAGGCCCATCGCGGGCATCGCGAACAGGGCCAGCGCGTGGGGCGGCAGCGGGCGCACCGAGCCCTCGCGGCGGCACTCGTCGAGCAGGCCCAGGAGCACCGCGACGTGGCGGGGGAAGTTCTCCTGGGCGAAGGCGGCGACGTCGGGCTGGGCGTTGAGGAACTCGCGCATCAGCAGGGTGAAGAGCACCCGGTTGTCGCGGGCGAAGCGCGCGACGGCGACCAGGAGGCGCCGCAGGCGCTCGCGCGGGGCCCCGGGGCCGCCGGCCGCCGCGCTGAAGACCGCGAAGAAGTCCTCATAGGCCTCCTGCAGGACGCGGCGCTGGAACGCGCGCTTGGTCTTGAAGTGGTAGTGGAACATCCCCAGGTTGACCCGCGCGCGCCGCGCGACCGCGCGCACCGACAGGCCGGAGAGCCCCGTCTCGGGCAGCATGCGCCGAGCCGCGTCGATCAGCTTCCGGTCCTGGTCCCGGGATGGTCTCGCCATAACTATACTCTCGTATAAATACTAGTCCGCGCGCGCGCCATTGTCAAGGCCGGCGAGCAACGGAACGGCCGGGGCCGCCCGCGGAAAATGCTAGAGTGCGGCGCATGCGCGGCGACCGGATCCTGATGGTCGAGGACGAGGCGATGTGGATCGAGCTCGTCTGCCACTGGCTGAAGACGGCCGGCTACGAGAACGTCGAGACCGCGATGACCGGCAACGAGGCCATCGAGAAGGCGACGAGCCGGCCGCCGGAGTGCATCCTGCTGGACCTGGTCCTCCCGGACCAGAGCGGGACCGAGGTCTGCCGCAAGCTGCGCTCGCTCCCGGCCCTGAGCCGGGTGCCGATCGTCCTCTTCACCGGGCACAAGCGCGAGAAGGTGCTGGGCCTGCAGAGCGGGGCCGACTACTTCGTGACGAAGGAGGACCGCCCGCACGAGCTCCTGGCGACCCTCGAGGCGGTGTTCCGGCGCCGGGAGATGGAGGCGGGCACGCTCTCGCGCGGCGAACTGACGCTCAAGTCCCAGGACCGCAAGGTGATCTGGCGCAATCAGCCCGCGATCGCGCTGAGTCCCAAGATGTTCACGCTCTTCCACGTGCTGGTCGAGCGCGCGCCCCAGCCGGTCAGCCGCGCCGACCTCTTCCGCCTGGTCGAAGGGGGCGAGGACCCCGGCCTGTCGCGCGCGCTCGACGTGATGCTCAATCGCCTGCGCAAGACCCTGCCGCCGGAGCTGGCCGCCCGGCTGGTCAACGTCAAGAACTTCGGCTATGTTTTCCTCGATAACCCGCCGCCCTCCGCCGGCCCTTCCGAAGCCCCCTGAACAACGGCGTTACAGCGTGTAACATCGCTGTGAATTGACGGAACGTTTACCGGCTGTTAACCTTCCGTCAGTTCTTTGTTTGGCGGCAGGACGACAAGGGCACACGGTCCGCCTGGGGCGGGCCCTCCGCGAGGGGAAGCGCGGAGCCGGGGAAACCCGGGGTCGCAAAGCCACGGGGCTGTCGGGACGAAGGTCCCCACGCTCGCCGGGCTGCCGAATGGACGGGGCCGAGCTCGCGGTGCGCCCCGTTCGGCAGTCCGGCGTTTTCGTCTTCGGGCGGGGGGGCGAGGACCGATGGGGGAGCTCGGGCGGGCCGCAGGGGGGGCGTCGTCGTCCGTCGCGCGCGTCGCCGCGCCGCTGGTCCTGCTGGCCCTGGCGGCCGTCCGGCCCGCGCCGGCCCGCGCCGACGAGTACGAGAGGATCGCCCGGGTCCTGGCCCGGGACGCCCGCGACGGCGGGAAGACCCGCCTGGCCGTCCTTCCCTTTCAGGAGCTCGCCGGCGACGGCGGCAGCGACGGGAAGGTCGTCGCCGAGCGCCTGCTCGACCCACTGGCCGCGCAGAGGGGCGTCGAGGTCGTCGAGCGGGCGATGCTCGACCGCGTGATGGGCGAGCAGAAGCTGGAGAACTCCGGGATCGCGGACCCGGACACGATCGAGGCGCTCGGGCGCATCCTGGGCGCGGACGCGCTGGTGACCGGCACCGTCATCGAACTCAACGACGGGCGCGTCGAGGTCAACGCGCGCCTGATCGACGCCGGCAGCGCCCGCGTGCTGGCCGCCGTCGAGACGCGCGTCGAGCGCGACTGGAACCGCCCCTTCTTCGGCGACGCGTCGTGGTCGGGGCTGACGGCGCTTCCCCGCGTGGACTTCGCGGTCGACGCGTCGGCCGCCGGGACGGACTGCGTCGCGGCCGAGCGTCGCGTCGACGCGCTCGAGGGCGGGATCCTGGACCTGAAGGCGCGCTTCTGGGCCGCGCGTCTGCGCGCCGGCCTGCCCGCGGCCGCGCTGACGGACAACCCGGGCTCGGAGATCCGCGATCCGGACCTGCGCGCGCGCTTCTACGCGCGCCTGCGCGAGCGCTCGCGCGAGGGCGGCCCCGCTTTGACGTCGGAGGAGACGGCGCGTCTGGAGGAGACGGTCCGGCGCATCTCGCGGCTGGAGGACGCCTGCCGCGCGGAGGGATCATGAAACGAGGAATCATCGCGGCCGCCGCCGCGGCCGCCCTGGCGGCCTGCGCGGGCGTGCCGAGCCGGGTGGCGAACGGGAAGGTCGAGAACGTGATCGACCAGACGGCGGAGCGCGGCGGCGCGTTCGAGGCGATCGGCATCGGCGCGGCCGACCCGGCGCTGAAGACGGACACCCAGCGCAAGGCGGTCGCGCGCGACGCGGCGATCGTCAAGGCGCAGTACGAGCTGCTCGCGATGGTCGAGGGGGTGACGCTGACCGGCGGCGTGCGCGTCGACCAGGCGATGGAGAAGGACTCGGACCTGCAGACGCGCGTCCAGGCGATGATCCGCGGGGCCGAGGTCGTCAAGAGCGAGTTCACGGCCGACGACGGCTGCGTCGTCACCTTGCGCCTGCCCAAGAGCCGCCTTTCGGTCCTGACGGGGACGGGCGTCGAGTGAGGCGCGCGCTCGCGGCGGCCGCGGCGCTGGCGGCCGCCGCCTCCTGGTCGGCCTGCGCGTCCGCGCCCGCGCGGCGTGCGCGGACGTTCCGGGTGACGGCCGTCGGCC
>JAGWRY010000333.1 GCA_028869495.1 Elusimicrobiota bacterium
CTGGAGGGGGCGAGCGTCGACGTCGCCGGCGCGCCGGCCGCGGACCTCCGGGCGCTCGCCGAGGCCTGGCCCCAGCTGACCGCCCCGGGCGCCCTGCCGGCGCCGTTGGCCGAGATGCTCTACCGCTCGCCGGCCGACGGCTGGGAGGCGCGGCTGACCGACGGGACGCGGGTCCTGTGGGGCGGCCTGAACTGGACGGGCCAGAAGCTCGCCCGTCTCGGCGAGGCGCTCGCCGACGCGCGCGCCAAGGCGCCGAAGGCGCGGGCCTTCGCCGCCGACCTGCGCTGGTTCGCCGACGGGAAGGTCGTCCTGCGGCCGCTGTCGGGCCGCGACGCGGCGCTCGCCGCGCGGGAGGCAAGGCCATGAAGCGCATGATCCGCAAGGGCGGCCCGGAGCTGATCGCGGGCCTCGACATGGGCAGCGGGCGCGTGACCTGCCTGATCGGCGCGCCCGAGGGCCCCGACGGCGTCAAGATCCTCGGCGGCTCCAGCGTCGCCTGCCGGGGGCTGAAGGGCGGCGTCGTCATCAACATCCTCGAGGCCGCCGCCGCCGTCACGCGCGCCGTCGAGGAGGCCGAGGCCGCGGCCGCCGCGACCGTCTCCGAGGTCTGGCTCGGCGTGCGCGGCAGCCACCTGCAGGCGTTCAACAACCGCGGCGCCTACAACATCGCGCGCACCGACCGGGAGATCACCGCCGTCGACGTCGACGCGGTCGTCGCGAGCGCGCGCGCGATCCCGCTGTCATCGGACCGCGAGATCCTGCACGTCGTCCCGCAGGGCTTCTCGCTGGACCGCCAGCGCGGCGTGCCGCACCCGGTCGGCATGGAGGCGTCGCTCCTCGAGGTCGACGTCCACCTGATCACCGCGTCGAGCGCGCACCTCAACAACATCATGAAGACCGTCGCGCAGGCGGGCTTCGAGGTCGTCGAGCCGGTCTACGGCCTGCTCGCGGCCGGCGAGCTGCTGGTGACCCCCGAGGAGAAGGAGCTCGGCTGCGTGCTGATCGACCTGGGCGGACAGTCGGTCTCGCTCGGCGTCTACTGCGAGGGCGCGATCAAGTACTCGAAGGAGCTGTCGATCGGCTCGGACTTCATCACGCGCGACCTCGCGGTCGGCCTGAAGACCTCGATCGCGACGGCCGAGAAGATCAAGGTCGAGCACGGCCTCGCGCACCCGTCGCTCCTGAACGGCGACGCCGACATCGAGTGCCACGGCATCGACGGGCGCACGCCGCTGAGGATCAAGACCAGCACGATGATGGGCATCATCCTGCCGCGCGTCGAGGAGATCTTCTCGATCGTCGCCGAGGACCTGCAGAACTCGTCGTACGCGGACGTCGTCGCTCCCGGCGGCGCGATCCTGACCGGCGGCGGCGCGATGATGCGCGGCACCGTGCAGGCGGCCCAGCAGATCCTGGGCATCCCGGTGCGTCTCGGCGCGCCGCATCCGGACCGGGTCCTGGCCGACGAGAAGTGGCAGTCGCCGGTCTACTCGACCGCGCTCGGCCTCCTGCTCTACGCGCGCTCGCCCGCGTGGCGGGGCGGCAGCGAACGCGTCGTCAGGCGCCAGCGCCCGCTGTGGATGCGGCGCATCGCGACGATGCTCGAGGAGATCTTCTAGATGCGCATCCAGCTGGCCGAAGAGATCGACGAGAAGCGCGCCGTCATCAAGGTCCTCGGCGTCGGCGGGGCCGGCTGCAACGCGATCAACCGGATGGTCGAGGCGGGCCTGGCGGGCGTCGAGCTGGTCGCCGCGAACTCCGACGCGCAGGTCCTGCGCCGCTGCTCGGCGCACGTCTGCGTCCAGCTCGGCGAGCAGCTGACGCGCGGCCTCGGCGTCGGCGGGGACTCGTCGCGCGGCCGCGCGGCCGCGCTCGAGAGCGAGGAGGCCCTGCGCGAGGTGTTGAAGGGGGCCGACCTGGTCTTCGTCACGACCGGGATGGGCGGCGGCACCGGGACCGGCGGCGCGCCGGTCGTCGCGCGCCTCGCCAAGGACCTGGGCACCCTGACCGTTGGCGTCGTCACGCGCCCGTTCGACTTCGAGGGCCTGCGCCGCGCCGCGATCGCCGACCAAGGCATCCAGGAGATGCGCCAGTCGGTCGACACTTTGCTCGTGATCCCGAACCAGCGCCTGTTCGACGTGATCGACCCGGACACCACGCACGACGACGCGTTCCGCGAGGCCGACGACGTCCTGCGCAAGTCGGTCCAGTCGATCTCGGACCTGATCACGGTGCCGGGGATGCTCAACCTCGACCTGGCCGACCTGCGCACGGTGATGAAGGACGCCGGCGAGGCGCTGATCGGCATCGGCGAGGCGGCGGGCGCCGGGCGCGCGCTGAACGCCGCGCGCGAGGCGATGACCTCCCCGCTCCTCGAGAACGTCGTCATCGACGGGGCGAAGGGCCTGATCGTCAACATCGCCGGCCGCAAGTCCGCGCTGAAGACCTCGGAGGTCGAGGAGATCATGGCGACGATCCAGGGCACGGCGAGCCCGGACGTGACGATGAAGATGGGCAACGTCTACGACGAGTCCCTCGGCGATCTGATCCGCGTGACCGTGATCGCGACCGGCTTCCCGTCGCGCCGCTCGCGCGGGTTCGCCCGGCCCGGCGCCGGACGCGCGGGCGTGCTGGGCCGCGGCATGCCGGTCGTCGAGGAGCCTTCCGACGCGAAGCTTTTGGCGCGGCAGAGCGAGCCCGATCAGTGGGCGAAGCCCGCCTTCCTGCGTTTCAAAGTGAGGAAACTGAAATGACCCTCCAAGAGCTCCTTCAGACCCTCGTCAATAAGCACGGCAGCGACCTGCACGTGCGCTCCGGCGGCCCCGCCTACGTCCGCGTCGACGGAGATTTGAGCCAGGTCTCCCCGGACGCGATCCCCCCGACGGAGGTCGAGGCGATGCTGATGCAGGTCGCCAGCCCGCGCGCCAAGAAGCTCTACGAGGAGAACGGCGAGTGCGACTTCTCGTTCCAGGCGGGCGAGGTGGCGCGCTTCCGAGTCAACGCGTATAGACAGAGGCAGCGCCTCTGCCTCTCCGTGCGCTACATCTCGACTCAGATCCCGACGCTGCAGGAACTGCGCCTGCCCGTCGCGACGCTGAAGAAGATCGCCGACAACAGCCGCGGCCTGGTGCTCGTGACCGGCATCACCGGCTCGGGAAAGTCCTCGACGCTGGCCGCGATGATCGACTACGTCAACGAAAGCCGCTCCGAGCACGTGCTGACCATCGAGGACCCCGTGGAGTTCGTCCACCGCGACAAGAAGGCGATCGTGAGCCAGCGCGAGATCGGCGAGGACACGCGCACGTACACCGACGGCCTGAAGATGGCGATGCGCCA
>JAGWRY010000035.1 GCA_028869495.1 Elusimicrobiota bacterium
CTGGAGGAGGCGCCCGCGCGCGGGAGCTTGGCGCGCGCTCTCGCCTGGCGCCTGCTGACCCGCGGCGCGCTGGTCCCGCTCGGGCCGGACTTGGAGGAGGAGCTCCTCGCGCGCTTCGGCGCCCGCGCCGCCGTGGCCTGCGCGGAGCTCCACCGCCTACAGTGCGCGGCGCTCCTCGCCGGGCCCGCGGGAAGGCCCGCGCGCCTGTCCTGCGACTTGGGCGGCGGCGGGCGCTTCTCGACCGCCGAAGCCCAGTGGCTGGCGGAGACGGCGCGCGGCGACGTCGCCCGCCTGCGGGACGATCTGGGCCTCCTCTATCCCGGGGACGGCGGAGAGGAAGACGAGCCCCTGCAGGTCCGGCGCTTCTCCGGCGGCCGTCCCGGCCTGCGCGCCGCCTGGACCCGCGACGGCGGCGAAGAGAGGGAGCCCTATCGCCTCGAAGCCGAACCGGTCCCGTTCGTCCGCGACGACGCGGCCCTGGCGCGCCTGGCGCGGCGGCTGCTGGGCGTGCCGTCCCTCCGCCCCGGCCAGGCCGAGGGCGTCGCGGCGCTCCTTTCGGGACGCGACCTGAGCTGTTCCGCGCCGACGGGGGCGGGCAAGTCGCTGGTCTTTCAACTGGCGCTCCTGCTCGCGCCCGGGACCGCGCTGATCGTCGCGCCGCTGCGCGCCCTCCTGCGCGACCAGCGTCGGCGCCTGGCCGAGGCCGGCGTCTCGCGCGTCGGCCTTTTGGTCGGGGACGACCGGGACGAAACGCGTCGCGCGCTGGCCGCGCTCGAGTCGGGACGACTGCTCGCCTGCCTGGCCGCGCCGGAGCGCCTGGACTCGTCCGCCTTCCGACGGGCTCTGCGCGGCGCCGTCGAGGGGGAGGGCGTCCCCTTCGTCGCCGTGGACGAGGCCCAGTGCGCCGCGCGCCGCGGTCCCGACTGGCGCCCCGCCTACCGCGCGCTCGGCGCGCGCCTGCGCGGGTGGACCGAGAGCCCGGAGCGGGCGACCCCTCTGGCCGCCTTCAGCGGGACGGCCTCTCCCGGCGCCGTCGCCGAGGCCGAGCGCGTGCTGGCGCTGGCCGCGCCCGTCCGCGTCTCGGCCGGCGCCGCGCGGCCGAACCTCTCCTTCCGCGTCTGGACGAGCGCCGCGTCCGACCACCGCCTGCGCCTGCGCGAACTGCTGACGCGCCTCCTGCCCGAGGGGCGGACCGGCCCCGGGATCGTCTTCTGCCCGCGCGTGGACGGGCCGCTCGGGGCCGCCGACGTCGCCGCGGAGCTCGCGCGCGAGGGCCTCGACGCCGCCGCCTACACCGGCCGCGCCCCGGCGGGAGCGGAGCCCGCGGCCTGGGAGGCGGACAAGCGCCGCGCCGCCGAGGACTTCCTGGCCGGGCGGCGCGGCCTCCTCTGCGCGACGCGAGCCTTCGGACTGGGCGTGGACCGCGCCGACGTGCGCTTCACCGTCCATCTGGGACTGCCGGCGAGCCTCGAGGAGTTCTACCAGCAGGCCGGACGCGCGGGGCGCGACGGGCGGCCCGCCGCCTGCTGGGTCCTCCTCCAATGCGCGTCGGAACGGCGCGCGCGGCGCTGGCTGGACCTGCCGCTCGAGGACCTGCGCGCGGAGCTCGGCGCCCTGCGCGCCGCGCAGCGCGACGACGTCGCGCGGGCCTGCGCGTTCCATCTCGCGGCCTTCCCCGGCGAGGCGGTCGAACGCCGCGACGCGGAGCTGGCGCTGGCCGCGGCGGGCGACCCGGCGCAGCCCGGCGAGGGCGAGGCGTCCCTGCCCGGAGAAGACGCCGAGGCGCTGACGCGCGCGCTCCTGCGCTTCGAGGAGGCCGGCGTGCTGACGCTCCGGGAGCGGCGCCGCGCGGGCTGGCTCGTGCGCCGCGCGGGAGGCTGGAGCGAAGCCCAAGCCCTGGCGGCGGCGGAGGCGCGGATCGAGCGCGACTACCGCGCCGTCGAGCCGTCGCGGCGGGCGTCGCTGGCCGAGCTCGTCGAGCTTTCGCTCTCGCCCGACCCGGGCGCGGCGCTGTCGGAGCGGCTGGCGGTCAGCTCGCGGTACAGCGCCTCGTACGCGTCGAGCGCCGGACCCCAGGACGAGTCCTTGGCCATCGCCGTCGCGCGCGCCGTCTCCAGCGCGCCCGGCGTCCGGTAGCCGGCGATCGCGGCCTCGACGGCCTCGACCAGGCCCAGCACGCTCAACTCGCGCAGGTGGATGCCGTCGCCGTTCGCGGCGTCCTCGCGCAGGTCGATCACCGTATCGAGCAGGCCGCCGGTGCGCGCGACCAGCGGGATCGTCCCGTAGCGCTGGGCGATCAGCTGGGAGAGGCCGCAGGGCTCGAAGCGCGACGGCATCAGCAGGAAGTCGGCGGCGGCGTAGACCGCGCGCACGAAGGACTCGTCGAACGGGTGAGCGGCGACGCGGCCCGGGTGGCGGCGGACGGCGGCGGCGACCGCGTCCTCGAGCTCCTTGTCGCCGGAGCCCGTGATCAGGACCTGCGCGCCGCGCGCGACCAACTCGTCGATCGCCGCGGCGATCACGTCGATGCCCTTCTGGTGCGCGAGGCGCGAGGCGACCGCGAAGAGCGGCGCGTCCGGCTCGACGTCCAGGCCGAGTTTTTCCTGCACCGCCGCCTTGTTGGCGGCCTTGCCCTCGGCGGCGTCGGCGGCCGAGTAGCGCCGCGGCGCGACCGGGTCCGTCGCCGGATCCCACATCTCCATGTCCAGGCCGTTGAGGATGCCGCGCACCCCGTCGGGGCGCGCGCGCAGGACGCCGTCCATCCCCATGCCGAATTCTTCCCCGAGGATCTCGCGCGCGTAGGTCGGGCTGACCGTCGTCACCGCGTCGGCCAGGGCCAGACCCGCCTTCAGGTAGCTGATCCGGCCCCAGTACTCCAGAGGCGCCGCCGCCTCCAGGTACGAGCGCGGAAAGCCCAGCTTGTGCGCGGTCTCCGTCGGGTGGAGGCCCTGGAAGGCGAGATTGTGGATCGTGACGGCGGTCCTGGTCCCGGCGAAGAACGGGTCGACGGCGTAGGCCGTCTTGAGGAACGCCGGGATCAGCGCGGCCTGCCAGTCGTGCGCGTGGACGACGTCGGGCTTGAAGCCGAGGGCCTTGGCCGCCTCGAGCGCGGCGCGCGCGTAGAAGGCGAAGCGCTCGTCGTTGTCGTCCTCGCTGTAGGACGAGGCGGCGCCCGCGTAGGGCCCGCCCGGCCGGTCGTAGTAGCCGGGGTGGTCGACGAGGACCACGTCCACGCCGTCCACCTTCGCCGTCAAGAGCTTCGCGGTCTCGAGGCGCCCGCCGATCGGCACCGAGACCTCTCCGGCGGGCCGGAAGTCGGCGCCGGCGGTCTTGAGAACGCGGTACTTGGGCAGGACCATCATCACGCGGTGGCCGCGCGCGGCCAGCCCGCGCGAGACCGCGTCCACGACGTCGGCCAGGCCGCCGGTCTTGACGAAGGGCACCGCCTCGGAGCCGGCGCTGAGGACGGCGAGCGGGCGCTCGCCGTCGAAGACCTCGCCGGCCTTCGCGCGGGCCGAGGGCGGCGCGTCCTCGGCGCCGGGGACCAGGTCGGCGGCCGCGGCGAACGAGGAGCGCGGCGGAGAGCGCGGCGCCGATCGGCGGCCCA
>JAGWRY010000334.1 GCA_028869495.1 Elusimicrobiota bacterium
CAGGCGAAGGCGGCGCCGAGCAGTGCCTTCAGGCCCACCGAGACCGCGTTCTGACCGAAGCGCGCGACCGCGGTGACGCCGCCCGCCGTCGGCGCCGGGGTGTCGAGCTGGAGGCGCGCGGTCGTCGCCAGGCGCGCGCCGACGTTGGTCAGCGCGAAGGCGAAGACCGCCGCGAGCATGACCGACAGCGACCCCGGCAGCCAGCCCAGGGCCAGCGCGAGCGTGCCGGCCGCGCCCGCGGCGACCCAGCCCGCGCCGGAAGCGAAGCCGGCGCGGCGCGAGCGCAGGGCGTAGAGGAGCGCGCCCAGCGCCCCGCCCAAGCCGAAGGCCGCGCCGACCCAGCCGGCCGCGGCCGGGACCTTCAGGATCGACTTCGCGAAGAAGGCCGACATCAGCTTGCGCAGAGGGTAGAGGTTCAGGACCGCCAGGCCCAGGCACGAGTAGAGGAGCTCGGGGCGGGCCAGCACCAGACGCAGGCCCTCCCGGGTCCCGCCCCTTTCGGGCGCGTCGGCCGTTTTCTGACGGCGCGCGGAAGCGGCGCTCTCGCGCGCGTCCGCTCGGTCGCCGCGGCGCTCCGGGATCCGGACGAAGATCAGCGCGGAGAGGGCGAAGCCCAGCGGGATCAGCGCGTGGACCGCGACGCCCTTCATCCAGAGCATCATCGCGCCGAGGAGGAGCGGGCCGGCGATCGCCCCGACGGCGAAGACCAGCTCGTAGCGCGAGTTCAGGCGGTCGAGTTCGGCGCGCTCGTGCGCGGCCAGCTCGAGCGGCAGGGTGTGGACCGCGGTGTCGACGAAGCCGCGCACCGCCGCGTCCAGCGTGTAGGCCGCCATCGCGAGGCCGACGGTCAGGCGCCCCGACAGCCACAGCAGCGGGATCAGCGCCAGCGCCGCGCCGCGCAGGAGCGTCGAGACGATCAGCAGGCGCCGCGCGCCGAGCTTGTCGGCGGGCCAGCCGCCGAGGGCCGTGCCGCCCATGTGCACCGCCGTGTCGAAGGCCGAGAAGAAGGCGGCCTCGCCCAGCGACCCCGACAGCCGCGCGATCAGCAGGGGCTGGGCCAGGTGCATCGCGTTGTTGACGACCTCGGAGGCGAGCACGCCGCCGAGGAAGGCGCCCAATGGAGCCCGTTCGGGCCGCGGCGCGCACGTCTCCGGCGCGGCGGCGGGGGGAGGGGGCGTCGCGGGAGCCTCCGCGGTCGTCACGCGGCCTCCGCGAGCTCGTCGTCCCACTTTTCCTTGCGCCGGTAGGCGCGGCGCGCGGGCACGCTGACGAAGCGGCGCTCGGGCAGGATCACGGCCGTCAGCGCGGCGCCGTACACGCAGCCGGTGTCGAGGCCGACGGCGTTGCGGCGCACGACCGGGCGGCGCCGCGCCCAATGGCCGAAGACGATCAGGCGCTCGTCGCGGTAGCTCTCGTACCAGGGGCGCCCGGTGCCGGGCAGGCGGCGCAGGTTCGTCAAGTCCGCCTCGGACTGCCGCTCGAGGGGCTTCTCCGGGTCGAGGCCGGCGTGAACGACCGCGAAGCCCGGGCCGGAGACGGTCAGCGGCCAGCGCGCGACGAAGCGCATGCACTCGTCGTAGCGCGAGCCCAGCTGGCGGTAGACGTCGGCGTCGTAGGTCTTCTCCTCGGAGAGCGTCCCGCGCCGCCAGTGCTTGAGCAGGCGCCGCTCGTGGTTGCCGAGCACGACCTCGACGTTGGGCGTCGTCATGGCCCAGTCGAGCACGCCCAGGCCGTCGGGCCCCTTGCAGACCAGGTCGCCGACGCTGATCAGGCGGTCGTCGGGCCCCGCCCCGGCCGCGCGCAGGAGGTCCTGAAGCTCGTCGAGACAGCCGTGCACGTCGCCGATCACGATCGCGCGGCGCTCACTCGCCATCGCCGGCGCCTCCGGGCTCCAGGCCGTCGCGCTTCATGCGCGCGACGTAGCGCGCGTAGGCGGCCTCGATCTCGCGGCGGATCGTCAGGCCCGCCGCGACGATGCCGTCGAACTGCGCGTCGAGCGCGCGCTCGAGATCCGCCGGCGTCCCGCCGTCCTGCAGGGACAGCCGGTGCGCGCGGCCGAGCTGGGTGCCGACCGCGTAGGCGAGGTCGGCCTGCTCGCTCACTTTCAGCATCTTCTTGATCTTGGCGTTCTGCGGCGGGATCTCGCGCACGTAGTACTCGACGCCGTCGAGGACCGCGCCGCCCTTGCCGGCCTCCCAGCCCGGCGCGTAGAGCTCGGAGGCCGCGGTCATGCGCTCGATGTCGTCCGGGTAGGGGTTCTTGTACCACTGGTCGTCGGGGTCCGAGCGGACCTGCTTGATGTTCAGCAGGATCCGGTCGCGACCCGAGGCCGGGTCCTTCGGCGCCAGCACGACGAGGTACAGGCTCCTGAACCCCATCGAGCCCTCGCCGCGGCCGGCCTCCTCGATGCGGTAGTCGGTCAGCAGGCCGTCGGCCGCCTCCCGACGGCGCGCGGCGGCGGCACTTCCGCGCGTTATCGCGCGGTCGCCGCGGCGGCGCGCGTAGTCGGAGACCAGCGCGACGACGTCGGGGTCGTCGACGGGGAGCGCGCGGGAGCGCATCTCCTGGGCCCACTTTCCGTCCTTGAGATACGCGTCCACGCTCGTCTCGCCGGGCTTGGGCTCGACGTCCTTGAGGAGGCGCGCCTCGGAGAACGGGCGGTCCGGGTGGCGCAGGCCGTGGCCGTAGCCCTTGCGGAGCTGGTGCAGGACCTCCGCGTCGAGCAGGCCCTCGGGCTCCTTCTTCGCGCGCAGGGACAGCGAGACCATCAGGCGCACGAGGTCCCAGGCGTAGGGGCCGACGCGCGAGCGGTCGAAGTCCACCATCGCGGCGCCCGACTTGGACTTCGCGTAGTTGTCGACGTGCGGCGAGCCGTGCAGGAGGACGCGCGGCATCGACGCCATGTCCATCAGCTCGGCGAAGCGGGCCTGCATCGGGAGCAGCATGTTGCGGAAGTAGAAGTGGACGCCGCGCTTCTCCTTGGCGTAGTTGCGCCGGATGTTCGGGGCGTCGCCGGCGGGGTCCTTGTCGAACGTCCCTTCGACCGACGCCGGGACGGCCCGTCGGAAAGAAGCCAGATCCCCCAGCGCCTTCAGGACCGCGGCCTGCGTCTCGGCCGAGACCTCGTCGCGCCCGCGCGCGGCGTCGATCCGGCGGAAGCCGTACTCGCGGGCCTGCGCGTCGTAGCTCGCGGCGACGCGCGTCTGAAACTCGCGGAAGTTCTCGGCGTCGTCCTCGGCGAAGCGCATGTCGCGCCCGGCCGCGTACCAGTTCTGGCCGAGGACCTTGCCGCCGGAGGACTCGTCGAAGTCCTCGGAGAGCCCGACGCGGCCCGACGAGCGCGCGAGCACGCGCGAGACCGCGGTCGCGACCGGCAGGCGGAAGTAGAGCGTCAGGTCCGGCTTCGGCGCGAACGCGTAGAGCCTCTTCAGCCAGGCCGCGTCCATCCCCCGCGTGCGGTCGCGGGCCAGGGCCGTGAAGAACCAGCGGTCGGCGAGGACGATCTCGCCGTTCTTCAGGGCCGGAAGGATGACCTTGTCGAGGCGGTCGGCCAAGTCGGAGGCGTTGAGGAGCGCGAAGGTCTGCGGCGTCAGCGAATGCTCCTTCTTCGCCTTCTTGACCGCGTCGGAGACGACCTCGGAGGAGTTCCAGCCGGTCGCGACGACCTTGAGCCCCTTGGCCTCGAGCAGTTCCTTCAAGCGCTCGAGCTGGGTGGACTTGCCCGAGCCGTCGAGGCCCTCGACGACGATCAGGCGGCCGGGCAGGCCGGTGACCGGGGAGAGGCGCGCGCCGGGAAGGAGCGAGGCCGCCGCGCCCGCGGCCGCGAGGACCGCCAGGTGCCGCGACGCGTAGAACTCGGCCGCCGCGACCGCCGCCAGGCCCCCGCCGATCAGCCAGAACGCGGCCGACGGGACCGCGAAGGCCGCGAAGGCCAGGCCCGCCGCGAAGCGCAGGGCCATGCTGGTCAGGTTCGCGGTGAAGCGCGCGGAGGCCATCGCGGCGCCCGCGCGCCCGGGGCCGGCGCGGGTCTGGATCGCCGCGCTGAGCGACAGCCGCGCGCCGACGTTGAGCGCGGCGAAGACGAGCACGCCCGCCGCGGCCGGCCAGAAGCCGCCGGGGAGGAAGGCCGCGGCGAGGGCGAGGAGGCCCGCCGCGCCCCCGGCCATCCAGGTCCGGGCGTCCAGCGCCCGGCCCCAGCGCGCGTAGGCCAGCGAGCCGGCCACGCCGCCGACGCCGAAGAGGCCGGCCAGCCAGGCCGCCGAGGCCGGCGAGCCCAGGACCTGCGTCGCGAAGATCGCGGGGAGGACGCCCTTGAGCGGGTACATCGTCAACAGCGCCGTCGCGGCCAGCGCCCAGCGCGTCCAGCCGTCGCGCAGGGGCGAGACGGACGGCGCGCCCGCGCCGGGCTCCGCGGCGGGAGCGGCCGCGCGCCGCGGGATGAACGCGTAGGCGAGCGTCGTCGCGGCCAGGGCGGCCGGGGCCAGCCAGAGCGCGGCGGGGGCGGCGACGCCGCCGACGCCGGCGATCAGCGCGCCGACCAGGAAGGGACCGGCGATGCCGCCCGACTCGAAGAAGGTCTGGTTTTTGGCCAGGACGCGCTTGAGCAGGCCCTCGTCGCGGCCGGCCAGTTCCGAGGGGAGCGCGCTGCGCGCGGTGTCGGCGACGCCGCGCGCGAAGCCCTCGACCAAGTAGGCCGCGGCGACCGCGGGCAAAGTCAGGCCGCCGCCGAGGGCCAGGACCGGCAGGACGGCCATCGCCGCGCCGCGGACCAAAGTCGTGCCGAGCAGAACCTTCTTGGCGCCGTGGCGGTCCACGAGGTTCCCGCCGACCCGCGTCCCGAGCGCGTCGGCGGCGGCGCCGGCGAAGACCGCGAAGGCCGCGTGCGAGGCCGAGCCGGTCATCTTGAGGAAGAGGAGCGGCATCGAGACCTGCAGGGCGTTGCTGGCCAGCTGGGCGCCGAAGGTGCCCGACAGGTAGCCCCAGAGCCGCGGCGCCGGGGCGGCCGGCGTTCGGGGAGCGGGCGGCGCCGCGTCGTCCGCCTTCTCCGAAGCGGGCGTCGCCGCGGCGAGACCCGAGGCCTGCGGCGCGGTCTCCGGCGCCTGGACCGCGGCCGCGCGCGAGCTCAGCCGCCCGAGCCAGCGGCTCAGACCGTCGAAGAGGCTCGCCCCGGAGGCCGCGGCGTCCTCGGACGACGACGGGAGCGGCTCGGCGGCCGAGAACGCGACGGGACGCAAGCGGCCCAGCGTCGCGCCGGCGGGGCGGGCTTCCGTAGGAAGCGCCGCCGCGGCCGGAACGGGAACCGCCGCCTCCGGGGCGGCGGCGGGCGCGATCGGCCGCCGCCCAACGGCGTGCGGAAGCGGCACTCCCTCGCCGTATGGCTCGGTCGCGGCCGGCGCGGAGAGCGCGGGCGCCTCGCCCAAGGAGGGCGCGGCGAGCGCGCCGGTCAGGGCGGGGGCGGCGGCCGTCCCGGAGAGGGGGAGAGCGAGAGCGGGCGCCTCGACGGGAGCGGACAGCCGCGCGACTTCGGCCACCTGAGCCCACGCGGCGCCGCCGGGGACCGTCAAAAGGATCGCGACGGCGACCAAGGTCCTGAACATGACCTCATTTTAGGCCGAGGGAGGCCCGCGCCGAATAGTCCGGGGGTCAACGGCGTGTCACGGCCGCGTGACGTTCGTTTGACCCGAAAGTCCCAGGCGCGTCCGCCCCCAAGGACCCAGGGCCCCTCGGGAACGAGGCGGCGCGCAAAATCGTAGGATATCCACGTCATGACTCCCGACCAGGTCCTCAAAGAGGTCTTCGGCTATCCGACCTTCCGCCCCGGCCAGAGGGAGGTCATCGAGGCCGTGCTCGCGGGCCGCGACTGCGTCGGCGTGATGCCGACGGGGGCGGGGAAATCCCTGACCTACCAGATCCCGGCGCGGGTGCTGGGCGGGGCGACCTTGGTCGTCAGCCCCCTGATCTCCTTGATGAAGGACCAGGTGGACGCGGCGGCCTCGGTGGGGCTCAAGGCGACCTTCCTGAACTCGAGCCTGACGCCGGACGAGCGCCGCGCGCGCGTCGAGGGACTGCGGCGGGGGGAGTACGAGCTGGTCTACGCCGCGCCCGAGGGCCTGGAGGCCGGGGCCGGGGCGGCGCTGGCGGGCTCCCGGCTCGCGCTGATCGCGGTGGACGAGGCGCACTGCATCTCGCAGTGGGGCCACGACTTCCGGCCCGCGTACCGCAACCTGAAGGGCCTGAAGGACCGCTTCGGCGCGCCGATCCTGGCGCTGACGGCGACGGCGACGCCGCACGTGACGCAGGACATCGTCGCCCAGCTCGCGATGAAGGACCCGCTGTCGGTGCGCGGCTCCTTCTTCCGCCCGAACCTGCGCCTGTCGGCCTATCTCAAGACCGGGGCCAAGGCCGCGCCCCGGCCCGGGACGGTCGCCGACACGCGCGAGGCGCTCCTGCGCCTGGTCCGCGCGCGCGCGGGGGAGAGCGGGATCGTCTACTGCCTGTCGCGCCGCTCGGTCGAGTCGGTCGCGGAGTTCTTGTCCTCGCGGGGCGTCAAGGCGCTGGCCTACCACGCCGGGATGGAATCGGACGCGCGCGAGCGCGTGCAGGACTCCTTCAAGCGCGACGACGCGGACGTCATCGTCGCGACCGTCGCGTTCGGCATGGGCATCGACAAGCCGGACGTGCGCTACGTGATCCACCGCGACATGCCGCGCTCGATCGAGGCCTACGCGCAGGAGATCGGCCGCGCGGGCCGCGACGGCGCGCCCAGCGACTGCGTGCTTCTTTATTCGTGGGCCGACGTGATCGGCTACGAGCGCCTGACCGGCCACCTGGAGCCGGCGCTCGCCGACTGGCACCGCGGCCGCGCGCGGGAGATGTTCCGCCTGGCCGAACGGCGCGCCTGCCGCCACCAGGCCCTGTCGCGCGCCCTCGGCGAGGAGATCGCGCCCTGCGGCGCCTCCTGCGACGTCTGCGCGGGCCTCGATCCGGTCGGGAGCGCGCCCGCGGTCGCGATGCAGCGCGCGGCCTTCGGCGCGCGCGCCGCCGAGCCCGCCGCGCCGTCCTCCGGCTCGCCGCTCTTCCTGCGGCTGAAGGCCCTGCGCAAGAAGCTGGCCGACGCGCGGCGCGTGCCCGCCTACATGGTCTTCAACGACGCGACGCTGATGGCGATGGCCGAGCGCCGGCCGGCCGACGAGGACGCGATGCGGCGGATCCCCGGCGTCGGCCCGAAGAAGTGGGCCGACTACGGGGAGATCTTCCTGGCCGCCCTGCGCGACTAGCCCGCCGGGGTCCCGCCCAGCTGTTCGGCCAAGGCCTCGAGCAGGGCCTGGCGCCCGATCGGCTTCGTCAGGTAGCGCGAGCCGCCCGTCTCCAGGTGCTGGAGGAAGTCCTCGTCGGTCTTCGAGCCGGTCAGGAACACGATCGGCAGGTCCGCGCCGCCGGGCTTGGCGCGCAGTTCGCGGCAGACCGCGAAGCCGCTCTTGTCCGGCATGTGGACGTCCAGCACGACCGCGTCCGGCTCGAGCGCCGCGATCTCCTCGCAGGCGCCCTCGGCGCCCGTCAGGCAGACGACCTCGTAGGAGGGCCTCAGCCAGCTCGAGACCAGCTTCAGGAAGTCCGGCTCGTCGTCGACGACGACGACCTTCGGCTTCTTCGTTTCGTTCGTCATGTCCGACCTCCGTCCCCCCGAGAGTCCCCGCGCGCGCGGCTCGACGCGAACGACGGCTGCGCCGCCGCGCCGTCCGGCGGCAGGCTCGCGCGGAACGTCGTCCCGCGCCCCGGCTCGCTGTCCGCCTCGATGCGCCCGCGGTGCAGGCGCACGATCTCCTTGCAGATCGCCAGGCCCAGGCCGCTGCCCTTGTAGCCGCCCGGCTCGCGCCGCCGCTCGAGCTGGGCGAAGCGCGTGAAGAGCAGGGCCCGCCGCTCCGGCGGGATGCCGACCCCGTCGTCGGAGACCGACAGCTCGAGCGCGCCTCCGGCGCCGCGCGCGGCGCGCACCGACACGCGCGAGCGCGCGAAGCGCAGCGCGTTGTCGAGCAGGTTCACGATCAGCTGCTCGAACAGGTCTGGGTCCGCGAAGAGCGGCGGCGCGTCCGGCGCGCAGTCCGTCTCGACGGTCACGCCGCGCTCGGCCGCCGCGCGCGCGAAGTCCCCGGCGACCCGCGCGACGATCTCCGCGGCGTCGAGCGGCCGCCGCTCGCACTTGGCGCGGCCGGACTCCAGTCGCGACAGGTCCAGCAGGCTGACGACCAGGCGCTCGACGCGCTCGACCTGCCGGCGCGCCAGGCCGATCAGCATCGCCTGCTGGGGCCCGAGCGGCTCGGCCCGGCCGTCGTGCAGGTCGATCACCGCGCCCTTGATGATCGTCAGCGGCGTGCGCAGGTCGTGCGAGATCGTGCCGATCCAGCGGTCCTTCAGCTCGTCGGCGCGGCGCCGCTCGACGACCTCGCTGGTCAGCTGCTCGAGGCGGCGCAGGGCCGTCACGTCGCGCAGGCAGGCCAGCGTCGCCGGCGCCCCGTCCCAGAGCACCTCGGTCGCGCGCATCTCGACGGCCGCCGGCGCCGCGCCGGGGCGGCGCACCTCGATCACCGCCGTCTCGCCGGGGCGCGTCGGGTGCGGGAACGGACGGCCGACCAGGGAGCCGCCGAGGATCTCCTCGGCCGCGGCGTTGGCGAAGCGCACGACGCCCGCGGGGTCCACGACGGCCATCCCGTCCGCGGCCGCGCGCAGGACGCGCCCGCACTGCGCCTGAGCGGCCTTGCGCTCGATCGCGTAGCGGATCGCGCGCTTGAGCAGGCGCCCGTCGGACTCGGACTTGAACAGGAAGTCCTGCGCCCCCAGGCGCATCGCCTCGAGCGCCTCGGCCTCGTCGCGGCTGTTCGTGCAGACGAGCACCGCCAGCTCCGGCGCCGCGGCGACGACCGCGCGCACGGCCTCCAGCCCGCTGGCGTCGGGCAGCTGCAGGTCCACGAGCGCCGCGTCAAAGCGCTCCCGGGCCAGCGCGGCCAGGCCCTCGGAGAGCCGCTCCGCGACCCGCGCGGCGAAGCGCGGCGTCCCGAACTCGGGCGCGGCCAGGCGCAGGCGCGCGATCTCGGCGTTGGCCGGATCGTCCTCGATCAGCAGGACC
>JAGWRY010000335.1 GCA_028869495.1 Elusimicrobiota bacterium
CCTCCTGCGCCTGCGCGGCTGGCTGAAGCTCGCGACCGGCGACGCGGCCGGCGCGGTCGAGGACGCCAGCCGCGCGCTCGACGCGGCGCTGGACCCGACCGACCGCGCGGCGCAATGGCTGAGGGCGCTCGCGCGCCGCGAGTTGGAGGCGCGGTGAGCGCGTCGCCGGACTGGGACCTGATCGTCGTCGGCGGCGGCCCCGCCGGCAGCACGCTGGCGGGGCTGGCGCGCCTCTACGACCCCTCGGCGCGGGTGCTGGTGCTCGAGAAGGACCCGTTCCCGCGCCATCGCGTCGGCGAGTCGCTCCTGCCGGGCTCGATCCCGGTCCTCAAGGAGCTCGGCGTCCACGCCAAGATCGACGCCGGGGGTTTCCCGCGCAAGATGGGCGTGGTCTTCGTCTGGGGGGAGGATCGCCGGCCCTGGGACGCCGACTTCAACAACCTGAACCTCGAGATGGTGCGCAAGTACGGGCGCATGCTCGACGCGGAGTTCTCCTGGCAGGTCCTGCGCTCGAAGTACGACCAGATTCTGCTCGAGCACGCGGCCGGGCTCGGGGCCGAGGTCCGCCACGGCTGGCGCGCGGTCGAGGCGGTCGAGGAGGACGGGCGCGTCGTCGGCGTCGTCGTCGAGAAGGACGGCCGGCGCGAGACCCTGCGCGCGGGCACGGTCGCCGACTGCTCGGGGCAGGCCGGCTTCCTCGCCGCGCGGCGCGGGAGCCGGGAGTTCGATCCCGACCTCAAGAACGTCGCCGCCTACGCCTACTTCAAGGGCGCGAAGTGGAAGTTCGCCTACCAGGGGCACCCGGACAAGACCAAGATCTTCGTCTGCTCGGTGCCCGAGGGCTGGTTCTGGTACATCCCGCTGTCCGCGGAGACGGTTTCCGTCGGCCTGGTCTCGAAGGCCTCGTTCCTGAAGTCCCGCCCCGAGGCGAAGGACTACCGCAAGTTCTTCTTCGACGCGGTCGGCCGTTGCGCGGAGATCGCGCCGCTCCTGAAGGACGCGGTCCTGCTCGACGACGCGGATCCCAACGCGAAGGGCCGGGACTTCTTCACGGCGTCGGACTGGTCGTACCGCAACGAGCGCGCGTGCGGGCCGGGCTGGCTCTGCGCCGGCGACGCCGCCTTTTTCGTGGACCCCATCCTCTCCTCCGGGGTGATGATGGCCCATCTGTCCGGGCACCGCGCGGCCTACACCTGGCTGACCGCGCGCCGCGAGCCCGACGCGGAGGTCGGCGGCCTATTGTGGGCCGACTACGACCGCTTCTGCCGCGAGGCCGGCGGCTCGTTTTTGGCGCTGGCGCGCTTCTGGTACCGCCACGATCCGAACGCGCGGGCGTGGTGGTCCGAGGCGCGCCGCGCGCTCGCGGGACGCGCGCCGACGGACCTGGACGACAAGATCGCCTTCGTCGCCGTCGCGGCGGGGCTCACCTACTACTTCGAGCGCGCCTACACCTCGCAGAGCCTGCTCTTCGGCTCGTCGGGCAAGGAGCATTCGTGGCAGTGGGAGGGCACCAAGCTCGAGCTCAAGAACTGGACGCGGCAGATCCTGGCCGTCGTCGAGACGGGGTTCCTCAAGGAGCGTCCGGCGCGCGACGAGCGCCTGGCCCGCGCCGAGACGGAGGTCGCGCGCTCCGAGATCCCGGACTCTTGGATCCCGCGCCGGGTCCTCCCGATCGAGGAGCAGACCACCTTCCTGCCGCTGTCGGCCGACGGTCGCCTGCACCCGGCGCGGCGCGTGCGCATCGTCAAGGGCGAGGGCCTCGACGAGGGAGACGACGCGGCCAACCCGCGCCGGGTGCTCCCGCGCTCGTACGCTCTGGCCCTGTCGCTGGCGGACGGCCGGCGCTCGGTCGGCGAGATCAAGCGCGCTCTCCGCCGCCTTTCGGCCCTGCCGCGCGACGTCCTCGACGCGCAGGTCTTCCGCCTGCTCAAGGACTTGGCGGTGCTGGGCGCCGTGGCCTGGGACCGCCGCCCGGAGGCTTCGGAGCCGCCGGAGCCGGCGCCGCGCGCCGGCGACGCCTGGGACCAGTTCCGCGCCGGCGAGTCGCTGCTGCGGC
>JAGWRY010000336.1 GCA_028869495.1 Elusimicrobiota bacterium
CGCGGGCTCCTTCTTCTCCGGGATGTCGGAGACGAGGACCTCGGTGGTCAGGATGGTGCCGACGATCGACACGGCGTTCTCCAGCGCGGTGCGGGTGACCTTCAGCGGATCGACGACGCCGGCCTTGAAGAGGTCGACGTACTCGCCGTTGTCCGCGTTCAGGCCGATCCCGGCGCCGGAGGCCAGGATCTTCTGGACCACGACCGACGCCTCGTAGCCGGAGTTCTCGGCGATGAGACGGATCGGGGCCTGGAGCGCCCGGCGCACGATCTGGCCGCCGGTGGTCTCGTCCTCGTCCTCGCCCTTGAACTTGTCGAGGGCCTCGGCCGCGCGCAGCAGCGCCGCGCCGCCGCCCGCGATCATGCCCTCTTCGACGCCCGCGCGGGTCGCGTTGGAGGCGTCCTCGACCTTGGCCTTCTTGGCCTTCATCTCGGTCTCGGTCGCCGCGCCCACGTTGATGACGGCCACGCCGCCGGAGAGCTTGGCCAGCCGCTCCTGCAGCTTCTCGCGGTCGTAGTCCGACGTCGTGTCCTCGATCTGCTTGCGGATCGCGTCCGCCCGCTTCTTGATCTCGGTCTTGTCGCCGGCGCCGCTGACGATCGTCGTGTTGTCCTTGTCGATCACCACGCGCTTGGCGCGGCCCAGCATGTCCAGGCCGACCTTCTCGAGCTTGTGGCCGAGCTCCTCGCTGATGACCTGGCCCTTCGTCAGGACCGCGATGTCGGCGAGCATCTCCTTGCGGCGGTCGCCGAAGCCCGGGGCCTTGACGGCCGCGCACTTCAGGGTCCCGCGGAGCTTGTTGACGACCAAGGTCGCCAGGGCCTCGCCCTCGACGTCCTCGGCGACGAGGACGAACGGCTTGCCGGTCTGCACGATCTTCTCGAGGACCGGGAGGATGTCGTTCATCGCGGAGATCTTCTTCTCCGTGATGATGATGTAGGCGTCCTCCAGCACCGCCTCCATGCGCTCGGAGTCGGAGATGAAGTACGGGGAGATGTAGCCGCGGTCGAACTGCATGCCCTCGACGACCTCCAGGGTCGTCTCGGCCGACTTGCCCTCCTCGACCGTGATCACGCCCTCATGGCCGACCTTCTCCATGGCCTGCGCGATCATGTTGCCGATCTCGACGTCGTTGGCGGAGATCGTCGCGACCTGCGCCTTCTCCTCCTTCGTCTTGACCGGGCGCGAGGCCTTCTTGAGCGCCGCCACGACGGCCTGCGCCGCCTTGTGCATGCCGCGCTCGATGGACTTCGCGTTGGCGCCCGCGGTGATGTTGCGGATGCCCTCGTTGAGCAGCGACTGCGTCAGCACGATCGCCGTCGTCGTTCCGTCGCCGGCCACGTCGTTCGTCTTCGACGCGACCTCCTTGACCAGCTGGGCGCCCATGTTCTCGTAGGGGTCCTGCAGCTCGATCTCCTTGGCGATCGTCACGCCGTCGTCGATGACGACCGGCGAGCCGAACTTCTTCTCGAGCACCACCGCGCGGCCCTTCGGCCCGAGGGTGACCTTCGTCGCGTTCGCGAGCTTGTCGACGCCGTCCTTCATCTTCTTGCGGGCGTCGTCGCTGAAAATGATCTGCTTAGCCATTGTTCGTGTACTCTCCTAAATAAGGTGGGTTACTTCAGGATCCCGAGGATGTCGTCCTGATGCATGATCAGGTACTCCTCGTCGTCGATCTTGATCTCGTTGCCGGAGTACTTCCCGTACAGGATCTTGTCGCCGGGCTTGACGTCCATCGCGAGGACCTTGCCGTCCTCCGTGGTCTTGCCCTTGCCGCACGCCACGATCAGACCTTCCTGCGGCTTCTCCTTCGCGGAATCCGGGATGATGATCCCGCCCCGCTTCGTCTCCTTCTGCTCGGCGGGCTTGACCAGCACCCGGTCGCCGAGAGGCTGAATCTTCACCTTCGACAGCGTCGCTTCGGCCATCTGAGATACCTCCGTGAATGTGTTGCGTCTAAATCCCGGGGAGAGTTGGCACTCCGACCCCGACAGTGCTCATTTTAACACAGTGCCCTGAGAATTGTCAATCGTCCCGGGCGACTGCCAGTTCAGGCGCAACAAAAAGGCGCGCCCCCTTGTCTCGGGGGCGCGCGGCGCGGAAGAAGAGGAGGCTCTACTTCGCGGCGCGAGACGCCGCGAAGCAGATGCGTCGAGGAATGGCCTAAAGCATCTAGTCTAGTGAGGCAGGTCCGGGAAGATCTTCTTCATGAAGCGCGACAGCGCCTGCTGCGCGCGCGGCGCCTCGGGCGCGGCTTCCGGCGCCGGCGGGATCGTCAGCGACTCGAGCTTCTCCGGCGCCTCCTCCTCGGGCGGGGCCTCGAGCGGCGCCGCCGGGACCGGCGCCTGGGGCGGCGGCGGCGCGGCCTGGGCCGCGCTCCCCTGCGCGGGCCGGTCCGGGCAGAGCCGCGCCAGGTCCTCCTCCAGGCGGCGGATCACCCCCAGCGACTTCGCCAGCGACAGCTCCTTGTCGCCGAGCTCCTTGGAGAGCTTGTCCACCAACTTGTTGCGCAGCGCCAGGTCCCCGGCCGTCTCGACCAGGCGCCGGCGCGTCCCCTCCAGCTCGTTGCGCAGGCGCTCGAGCGAACCGCGCGCCTCGTTGAAGGACTGCTCGCGCGCCTGCAGGCCCGAGCGCAGGGACTTGAGCTCCGCCTCGCCGCGGCGCTGGGCCTCCTCGAGCTCCGCGATGCGCGGCAGCCTCAGCTCGAGCGCGTCCGCGCGCTCGCGCGCCGCGGCCAGCTCGTCCTTGGCGACCGCCAGCTGGCGCTGCAGCGAGAGCGTCAGCGCCTTCTCCTCGCGCCGGTTCTCGAGCTCCTTCATCAGGTCGGCCACGTGCCCGAAGAGCTTCAGGCTCGCCGTGTCGAGGAGCGCGTCCACGTCCGCCGCGCCCTCCGCGACCGCCGCCGCGGCCGCCGCCGACGCCGCCGCGGCGGGCGAGGCCGGGGCCTTC
>JAGWRY010000337.1 GCA_028869495.1 Elusimicrobiota bacterium
GAAGCCGATGAAGCAGGGCCCGGCGTAGGCGCCCGGCACGTAGAGCAGGATGATCAGCATCATCAGCAGTTCGACCGAGATCAGCATCATGCCGACGCTCATGCCGGCCTGCTCGGGGATCGCGTAGACCGGCAGGGCCTTGCCCGCGAGGCTGGCGTAGGCGGTGCGCGAGTTGGCCAGGGTGTTCACGCGGATGCCGAACCAGGCGACGCCGTAGCTGCCCAGGATGCCGAGCACGCTGAAGGCCAGGATGATCAGCACGCGCGCGGCCGAGTAGTGCAGCAGGACGCCGAAGTAAAGGAGGACGACGGCGGCGATGAAGACCCAGAGCAGCATCAGGAGCTTGCCCTGCTCGATCAGGTAGGTCTTGCAGGTCTCCCAGATCAGGTAGGAGACGTCGGCCATCGCCTTGTGCACGGGCAGGGCCTTGATCTTGCTGTAGATGTAGAGCCCGAAGAGCAGTCCGAACACGCAGAACACGAGCCCGAACTGCAGGAGATGGTGGCCGGCCACGCCCAGGAACTTGACCTGGGAGAGGTCGGGGAGGATCAGATTCGCTTCGCCGGTCGCTTGGGGATTCATGGGGCGGATATGTAACCATATTCCCGGATAAACCGCAACACGAGGCGAATTGCTATCCTAGAAGCGTGCCGCGCGAGATCCTGATCCTCAAGCTCGGGGCGCTGGGCGACGTCCTGCGCACGACCCCCCTCCTGAGGCGCCTCGAGGGGCGCGTGACCTGGGTCGCCGAGCGCGAGGCCTTCCCCCTGCTGGCCGGCAACCCGCGCATCGCGCGCCTGATCCCGATCGAGTCCCCCGGGGAGGTCCGCGCGCGCGCGTACGACCTCGTCGTCGGCTTCGACGAGGACGAGCGCGCCTGCCGCCTCGCGGGCTCGGTGCGCGCGCGCCGCGTCGTCGGCCTGCGTCTGCGCGGCGGCGAGCGGAGCTACTGCGCGGACTCGGCGCCCTGGTTCGACCGCAGCCTCGTCAGCCGCCTCGGCCGCGCGGCGGCCGACCGCCTGAAGGCGTCGGGGCGCCGCTGCTACCAGGACTACCTGTTCCGCGCCTGCGGGCTGGAGTTCCGCGGCGAGGAGTACATGCTCCCCCTGCGCCCGGCGCCCGCGCCCGCGCGCCGCGCCGTCCTCGAGCCGCGCGCCGGGGCGACCTGGCCGGCCAAGGCCTGGCCCGGCTACCCGGCGCGGGCCGAGCGTCTGCGCGCCGGCGGCTTCGACGTTTCCGTTCTGCGGCGGCGCGCGCGCCTGGCCGACTACGCCGCCGACGTCGGGCGCGCGGGCCTGCTCGTCTGCGGCGACACCCTCGCCCTGCACCTGGGGCTGGCTCTGCGCCGGCGCGTCGTCGCCCTCTTCACCTGCACGAGCCCGCACGAGATCCACGGCTACGGGCGCCTGACCAAGGTCGTCGATGAGCGCCTCGCCGAGCGCTTCTACAGCCGCCGCGCGGCCCGGCGCGCGCTCGCCGGCCTGCCCGTCGAGCGCGTGCTGCGCGCGGCCCGCCGCGCGGCGGCGTCCGGCGATGTGGTATCATAGCGCGCGATGACCGCGAAAGGCCTCCCCGACGGGAGCTTCCGCCGCCGCCCCGACGCGGCCTGGCGCCGCATCGGCGAGGAGGTCGTCGTCCTCGACCTGCGCACCGGCGCCTACTTCTCGCTCAACGAGACCGCGGCGCTGATCTGGGAGGAGCTCGACGGCGGCGCGACGCGCGCGAAGGCCGCCGCCCGCCTCTGCGCGGAGTTCGACGCCGACGAGGAGCGCGCCGCGCGCGACGTCGACGAGCTCGTCGCCGCTCTCCTGCGCGAGGGCGTCCTCGAGCCCGCGCCGTAGCGGCGCCCCGGGCTCAGCCGCCGCTGTCGGCGATCAGGCGCGCGACGGCCGTCCCGGCCTTCCCGCAGTAGGCGGCGCGCCCTTCCTTCAGATAGAGCGCGCGCCCGCACAGCTCCGCGACGAGGTCCAGGTTGTGCGAGACGACGATCAGGGTCTTGCCCCGGTCCGCCAGCCCGCGGAACGCCTCCAGGCACTGCGCCTGGAAGGCCCGGTCGCCGACCGAGAGCATCTCGTCGATCACGATGATGTCGAGGTCGGCGTGGATCGCGGTCGCGAACGGCAGGCGCGCGGCCAGCCCGGTCGAGAGCTCGCCGTAGCGCGCGTACAGGTAGTCGCCTAGGCCCGAGAACTCGACGATCTGCGGCAGGCGGCGCTTGAACTCGCGCCGCGTCAGTCCGAGCAGGGCCGCGCACAGCGCCATGTTGTCGAGCACGCTCAGCTGGGGGCGCAGCCCGGCCGCGAACTGGAAGAACGGGTCGGTCTTGCCCTCGACGCGCAGGCTCCCGCGCGTCGGCGCCAGGATGCCGGCCAGCAGGAGCAGGAGCGTGCTCTTGCCCGCCCCGTTGGCTCCGATCACGCCGAAGATCTCGCCGCGGCGGATCTCGAGGTCGAGGTCGCGGAGCGCCCACAGCTCCCGGCGCTCGGGCGCTCCCGTCAGCGCGCGGCGCAGGCGCCCGAGGACGGTCCGGCGCTCGTCGCGCGCGGCGATCCGGAAGCGCTTGCCCAGGCCCTCGGCGACGACGGCGGCGTCGGCGCTCATCAGACGAGGAGCTTGTCCGCGATCTCGGGCTCCCTCGCGCGCAGGAGCGCCAGCCCCGCGGCCGCCAGGGCCAGCGAGCCGGCCAGCAGGGCCAGCAGGGCCCGCGCGCCCGGCGCGCGGGTCGACGGAATCACGCAGGCGCGGAAGGTCTCGAGGATCAGCGCCAGCGGGTTCAGGCCGAGCAGGGCCTGCTTGCGCGGGCTCAGGAGGCTGAGCGGGTAGAACACCGGCGTCAGATAGAAGAAGGCCGAGGTCAGCACGTCCCAGATCCGCTCCATGTCCTGGAACTCGGCGCCGAAAACGGCCAGGAAGAGGCCGACGCCCGTGCACAGCAGGAGCTCGAGCGCGAGCGCTCCCGGCAGCAGGAGCCAGCTCCAGCGCGGCGTCTGCCCGAGCAGGGCGACCGCGACGAGCAGGACGCAGACCTCCATCAGCGACGACCAGAACACCGCGGCCACCGAGGCGAAGACCGCGATCTCGCGCGGGAAGCGGTAGTTGAGGACCGTCCCGCGCAGGCGCCGCAGGCTGCCGAGCGCGTAGGTCGTCGACTTCTGGAAGAAGTCCCACAGCACGATGCCGATCAGCAGGTAGGACATGTACTGGTCGACGCGGTCGCCGATCCAGTGCGAGAAGAGACCGTAGAGGACGACGAACATCAGCGCCGGGTGCAGCAGCGTCCACACGAAGCCCAGCACCGTGCCCTGGTCGCGCATCAACACCTCGTCGCGCGTCATCTCCCAGAGCAGGTGCCCGTACGGGAACGGCTCTCTCCGGCGGGTCCCGGTCATCCGCATCTCTCGCGTCGGCCGCGATGATAGCTTTTTCGGCGCCGCCGCCGGGGCGCGGCGGGAAGGGTCTCAGAGGAGCTCGTCATAGACGTCCCCCAGCCCCTGCGCGAGCCGGTTCCAGTCGCAGCGCTCGACCGCGAAGCGGCGCCCGGCGGCGCCGAGCTCCGCGCGCCGCGCCGGCGAGTCGAGCAGGGCGACGACCGCGTCGGCGAAGGCCGCGTCGCCGCGGGCGGCCAGGAGCTCCCGGCCCGGACGCGCGCCGAGGCCCTCGGCGGCGAGCGGCGAGGCGACGACCGGCAGGCCCATCGCGAAGGCCTCGAGGACCTTGCCCTTGATGCCGCGGCCCAGCCGGATCGGGGCGACGAAGACGGCCGCCTCGGCCAGGTGCGGACGCACGTCGGGGACCGTGCCGGTCACCGAGACGCCCGGCGTCTCGCGCGCGGCGCGCAGGACCGCCTCGGTCGGCGACGAGCCGACGATCGCGAAGGTCGCGTCGGGCCGCCGGCGGCGGATGCGCGGCAGGATCCGGCGGCAGAATCGCACGACCGCCTCCTCGTTCGGATAATGCGGGTAGTGCCCGACGTAGACCAGCCGCGCGCCGGCCGCCGGC
>JAGWRY010000338.1 GCA_028869495.1 Elusimicrobiota bacterium
ACGAGAAGGGGCTTCCGCAGAGCTTCCACACCTTGCCGCTGAACGACCCGAACCTCGTCGCCGAGCTGGAGGCGCACAAGGTCTCCAACTTCCAGGGCGAGCCGGACCGCTCCTGGATGTCGGGCGTGCTGTTCAACGTGGGCGGCATACTGCTCTTCTTCGTGCTCTGGTGGTTCTTCGTGATCCGCCAGGTCCAGGTCGGCGGCAAGCAGGCGCTGTCCTTCGGCCGCTCGAAGGCCAAGATGGTCGACGAAAAGAAGAAGAAGACCATGTTCGCCGACGTGGCCGGCTGCGACGAGTCCAAGGAGGAGCTCAGCGAGGTCGTCGAGTTCCTGAAGCACCCGGACAAGTTCCAGAAGCTCGGCGGCAAGATGCCGCGCGGCGTCCTGCTCTTCGGGCCGCCCGGCACCGGCAAGACGCTCCTCGCGCGCGCGGTCGCCGGCGAGGCGGGCGTGCCGTTCTTCTCCGCGTCGGCCTCCGAGTTCGTCGAGATGTTCGTCGGCGTCGGCGCCAGCCGCGTGCGCGACCTGTTCGAGCAGGCCAAGAAGGCCGCGCCGGCCGTGATCTTCATCGACGAGCTCGACGCCGTCGGCCGGCACCGCTTCGCGGGCATCGGAGGCGGGCACGACGAGCGCGAGCAGACGCTCAACCAGCTGCTGATCGAGCTCGACGGCTTCGAGCAGAACCAGGGCGTGATCCTGATCGCCGCGACGAACCGCCCGGACGTGATCGACCCCGCGCTCCTGCGCCCGGGCCGCTTCGACCGGCAGATCATGGTCTCGGTCCCGGACCAGAAGGGGCGCGAGGCGATCCTGAAGGTGCACGCGCGCAGCGTCAAGATGGCCCCGGACGCGGACCTGTCGATCATCGCGCGCCGCACGCCGGGCTTCGCCGGCGCGGACCTCGCCAACGTGATCAACGAGGCGGCCCTGCTCGCCGCGCGCCGGAGCAAGGAGGCCGTCGAGCTGGCCGATCTCGAGGAGTCGATCGAGCGCGTGATGGCCGGCCCCCAGCGCCGATCGAGCGTGATGGGCGAGAAGGAGAAGAAGATCGTCGCCTATCACGAGTCGGGCCACACGCTGGTCGCCAAGCTGATGCCCGGCGCCGACCCGGTGCACAAGGTCTCGATCGTCTCGCGCGGCCACGCGCTCGGCTACACGCTGCAGCTGCCGACCGACGACAAGCACCTGACCTCGCGCCGCGACATCCTGAACCGCCTGGCGATCCTGCTCGGCGGGCGCGCGGCCGAGGAGCTGGTCTTCGACGAGATCACGACCGGCGCGGCCGACGACCTGTCGAAGGCGACGGCCTTCGCGACGCGCATGGTCACCGAGTTCGGCATGAGCGACAAGGTCGGCCCCCTGTCCTTGAAGAAGCCGGAGCAGGAGATCTTCCTCGGCCGCGACATGTCGCAGGGCGCCAGCTATTCCGAGCGCACGTCCCAGCTGATCGACGAGGAGGTCAAGCGCCTCGTCACCGACGCGCAGGCGAAGGCGCGCGAGCTCCTGAGCGCGCACAAGAAGGTCCTCGACGCGCTGGCCCAGAAGCTCTTCGACAAGGAGGTCCTCAGCGGCGAGGACATCGATGCGATCCTCCAGGGCGCGAGCGCCTGAAGTCCCGCCGGCGCCGGAGCCGCCGCGCTTCCGGGCTCCGCGGCTGATGGGCGTCGTCAACGCGACGCCGGACTCGTTCCATGCGGCCAGCCGCGCGCCGTCGCGGGACGCGGCCGTCGCGCGGGCCTTGCGCCTCGTCGAGGACGGCGCCGATCTCCTCGACGTCGGCGGGGAGTCGACGCGCCCCGGCTCGGACCCGGTCCCGCCCGAGGACGAGCTCGCGCGCGTCGTCCCCGTCGTCGCGGAGCTGGCCCGGCGGGTCAAGGTCCCGATCTCGGTCGACACGCGTCGCGCGCGCGTCGCGGCCGCCGCCCTCGACGCGGGCGCGACGATCGTCAACGACGTGACCGCCCTGCGCGGCGACCCGGAGATGGCGCGGACCGCCGCGCGCGCCGAGCGCGTCGTGCTGATGCACATGCTCGGCGACAGCCCGAAGACGATGCAGGACGACCCGCGCTACGCGGACGCCCCGGCCGAGGTCGCGGCTTTCCTTGAAGAGCGCGTCGCGGCCTTCGCCGCCGCCGGCGGCGATCCGGCGCGCGTCTGGGTGGACCCGGGCATCGGCTTCGGCAAGACCCTCGCCCACAACCTGGCGCTGCTGAAGCGCGTCGGCGGGCTCTCGAGGATCGCGCCGGTCGTTCTCGGGGTTTCCCGGAAGTCGTTCTTGGGGCGGCTCCGGCCCGACTCCGGGCCGGAGGCGCGGCTTCCCGGCTCGCTCGCGGCGGCCGCCTGGGCGGGCTTCTGCGGCGTCGAGGTCCTGCGCGTGCACGACGTCGCCGAGACGCGGCGCGCGCTCGAGGTCCTGACCGCGGTCGCGGGGGCGGACGCGTGACGCGCCTGTTCGGCACCGACGGCGTGCGCGGCATCCCGGGCGAGCCCCCGCTCGTGCCCGCGACGGTGCGCGCGCTCGCCTACCACGCGGCGCGGGTCCTGCGCGAGCGCGGCCGGGGCGCCGACGGCGGCGC
>JAGWRY010000339.1 GCA_028869495.1 Elusimicrobiota bacterium
CGAGCGTCCCCCGGGCGGCGGCGCGGGAGACCCCGCCCGCGCGCGCGGAGCGCGGCTGGGACGGGACGGGCGCGGGAAGGCCGGGCAGGATCTCGGCGGCGGGGGCGCCGTCGCGCGGCAGGAGCTTCGCCCGGGACGGCAGGGGCGCGTAGCCGATCGGCGCGAGCGTCTCGACCGGCACGCCGAGCGAGCCGTCGAACAGGCGTCCCGGGTCCGCGACGCCTTCCCCCCGCAGGGCCTCGAGGGTCTGCGCGTCGGGCGCCAGCGCCCGCGCCGGAACGGCCGCGAGCGCGGCCAGGACGAGGGGGATCGCCAGCCGGATCATGGCGCCGATCTTAGCATTTCGACAGGGGGGTCGTCAGGGCAGGAGCGGCGCCGCCGCGCGCACGCCCGCGATCAGCGGCTCGGGGCGCACGCCGAAGAGCAGGACGCCGACGACCGCCAGCGCGATGCCGCCGTAGACGTAGGGACCGACGGGCAGGGGGCCGGCGCCCTCGCGCGGCGCGCGGAAGAACATCCGGTGCGCGACGCGGAAGTAGAAGTAGACCGAGGCGACCGAGTTGACGACGCCGAAGACCGCCAGCCACCAGTGGCCGCTCTCGACCGCCGACGAGAACAGGTAGAGCTTTCCCATGAAGCCGGCCAGGGGCGGCAGGCCGGCCAGCGAGAGCAGGCAGAAGACCATCGCGAGCGCGAGCCCGAGCGAGCGGCTCGCGAGCCCGTCGAAGGCCGACAGGTCGTAGCTCCCCTCCGCCTGGCCGACCGCCTGGGCGACCGCGAAGGCGCCGAGGTTCATCGCGACGTAGACGAAGCCGTACATCATCACGCCCTCGGAGCCGCGCGGCGTGCCGACGGCCAGGCCGATCATCAGGTAGCCGGCCTGCGCGACCGACGAGTAGGCGAGCAGGCGCTTGACGTCGTCCTGGAAGAACGCGGTGAAGTTGCCGATCGTCATCGTGAGGACCGCGAGGCCGACGAGCAGGGACTGCAGGCCGTAGTGCGCGGCCGGGAAGACCGTGCCGAACAGGCGCATCAGCGCGGCGAACGTCGCCAGCTTCGGCGCGATCGAGAAGAACGTCGTCACCGGCGTCGGCGCCCCCTCGTACGCGTCGGGCACCCAGAAGTGCATCGGCGCGATCGAGGCCTTGAACGCGAGGCCGAGGAAGATCAGGAGCAGGGCGAGGAGCAGCATCGGCGAGCCGGGCAGGGCCGGGACGAGGCGGGTCGTGCCGGCCGCGCCGTAGTACAGGGAAAGGCCGAACACGAAGATCGCCGACGAGAAGGCGCCGAACAGGAAGTACTTCATCGCGCCCTCGTTCGACTTGCGGTTGCCCCGCTCGAAGCCGGCGAGCACGAAGGAAGAGATCGAGACGAGCTCGAGGGAGACGAAGATCAGCAGGAGGTCGGTCGCCGAGATCAGGAACATCAGCCCGGCCGTCGTCAGCAGCATCAGCGACGCGTACGTCCCCGCGTGGCGCTCGGGCAGGGCGTCGTAGTCGAGGCCGAGCAGGAGGCACAGCGACGCGGTCAGCAGGACCATCAGCTTGAAGAACCGGCCGAACGAGTCCGCGATCCACAGCGTCCCGGCGCCGCGCGCGGCGCCGTCGCCGAGGGACGCCGCGACGAGCGCGAGGACCGCCGCCGACGAGAGCCACGCGAAGTGGTAGAGCCAGCGCGAGCGCCGCCGCGGCAGGAGCAGGTCCAGCGTCATCGCGGCCAGCGCCAGGCCCGAGAGGACCAGCTCCGGCGTCAGCAGGCTCCACCCTTGCATGTCAGTCCCCCGCCCCGGCGCGCGCCGCCGCGCACGTCGTCTCGTTCGGGTCGCCGGCCGGCGGCATCGCCGCCCGGACCGCGGCGGGTTGACCGCCGCTCAGCGGTCTTCGCCAACCGTCGAGGTCAAGCGCGGCCCGCGGGCAGACGGCCGCGCGTCGACCAAATCCGAGCGGCGACGCCGCCGGCCGGCTGATCCGGTGCCAAGGGAGCAGGCGAACGGCGGGGTCCGCGGCGGGATGTCGAGCGAGGACGGCGTCATGGACGTCGTTCCGCCGTAAGCCGCCGAGCGAGGCCAAGCGCGGGTCAATCCCGCGCGTTCCCGACGAGGACCCCGCCGTTCGCCGCCCCCCGTGACGCCGCCCGTCGTTCGTCGCCACGGTCATCGCCCCAGCAGGTGCACGACGGTCGCGTTCATCAGGTGCAGCGGCCACTTCGGGTCGACGCCGAACCAGATCATCAGCACGGCCAAGGGCGCCAGCGTGACGAGTTCGCGCGCGGTCAGGTCGGGCAGGCCCTCCCATTTCGCGTTGAAGGGGCCGAGGAAGACCTTCTGCAGGGCGCGCAGGTAGAACGCGGCGGTCGCGATGATGCCCAGCACCGAGATCGTCGTCGCGAGCTTCCAGGCCGGGAACGCGCCGAGGAAGCACAGGAATTCGCTGACGAAGCCGGACAGGCCGGGCAGGCCCAGCGAGGCGAAGCAGGCCAGGAACATCAGCGCCGCGTAGACCGGGAGCTTGACCGCCAGGCCGCCGAACGCGGAGAGGTCGCGCGTGTGCGCGCGGTCGTAGATCACGCCGACCAGGAGGAACAGCGCGCCCGTGATGATCCCGTGGTTGACCATCTGCAGGATCGCGCCCGAGAAGCCGGCCGCCGAGAGGCCCGCGATGCCCAGCAGGCAGTAGCCCATGTGGTTGACCGACGAGTAGGCGACCATCTTCTTCATATCGGTCTGCGCCATCGCGCAGAGCGCGCCGTAGACGATGTTGATCACCGCGATCACGATCAGGGCCGGCAGGAACCAGTGGAAGCCGAGCGGGACGATCCCGTAGGCGAGGCGCAGGAGGCCGTAGACGCCCATCTTCAGCAGGACGGCGGCCAGGACCACCGAGATCGGCGTCGGGGCCTCGACGTGCGCGAGCGGCAGCCAGGTGTGGAACGGGAAGGCCGGGATCTTGATCGCCATGCCGAAGTAGAGGCCGAGGAAGACCAGGATCTGGAAGCGCGGGTCGAACAGCGACTGCGCCGGGGCCTCCATCAGCGCGACCATGTCGAAGGTGTGCGGGACCGACTTGAAGTACAAGGCCAGGATCGCCAGCAGCATGAAGACGGAGCCGGACAAGGTGTAGAGGAAGAACTTGATCGCCGCGAACTCCTTCTTCGGGCCGCCCCAGATGCCGATCAGGAAGTACATCGGCACCAGCGTCAGCTCCCAGAACACGTAGAAGAGGACCAGGTCGAGGGCCGCGAAGACGCCGATCATGCCGGCCTCGAGGACCAGGAACCAGAAGAAGTACTCCTTGACGCGCGTGTCGATGCTCCCCGAGGCGATCAGCGCGATCAGGCTCATCAGCGTCGTCAGCAGGAGCAGCGGCAGGGACAGCCCGTCGATGCCGAGGTGGTAGGAGACGTTCAGCGACGGGATCCACGGCGCGCTCTCGACGAACTGCATGCCGGACGACGACAGGCTGAAGCCGGGGAGCAGGGCCAGCGAGGCGGCGAGCGTGACGCCGGCCGCGGCCAGGCCGACCGCGCGGATCGCCCTGACGTTCTCCTTGGGAAGCATCAGGACGATCAGGGCCCCCAGCATGGGCGTCCAGGTGATCAGGCTCAGCATGTCGGTTTCTCCACGTTCATGTCAGCGCGTCAGGATCATGGCGGCGGCGAGGCTGAAGGCGATCGCCGCGTACAGAAGGTATTCCTGGGCCTGGCCGTCGCGCACCAGGGTGCGCAGGGCCCCGCCCAGGTCCCAGCTCAGGCCGCCGAAGCCGTCGACGGCCGCGTCGACGAAGCCGTCGTCGAAGAGGCGCCCGAGCTCGGCGAGGAGCAGGGTCAGCCAGCCCCAGCCGTCGACGAAGACGCGGTCGACGACGTTCGCGTCGATCCAGAACGCGAGCGCGGCGACCCGGTCGCCGAGGGCGGCCAGCGCGTAGAAGACGTCGTCGAAGTACCAGCGCCGGTCCAGGACGGTCACGAGCGGCGCGAAGGCCTCGCGCAGGGACGCGGCGGCGACGAAGGACGGGCCGGCGTACAGGAAATAGGCGAAGGCGATCGAGCACGCGATCAGGGCCAGGATCGTCCACGACAGCCAGCCGGGCAGTTCGGGGCGCTCCGCGGCCTGCTCCTTCAGCGCCTTCTCCGTCATGGCGGACGTCTCCGCCTTGGCCTCCGTGGGATTCGACGAGACCGCGAAACCTAAGCTGACGGGCTCGTCGGGCGCG
>JAGWRY010000340.1 GCA_028869495.1 Elusimicrobiota bacterium
CCGCGGGCGCCGCGGGCGCGGCCGGCGCCGCAGAGGCCCGGAGCAGGAGCGCGAGCGCGGCCGCCGCGCTCAGCCTCCTCGTTCTCCCCGGCCGGCGTCCCGTCGCGGATTCGAGCGTCACGGCGTTCTCACTCCTTCGCGCCCAGCGCCTCGACGCAGAAGGCCGCGGCCCAGCTGAACGGCGCCTCGGAGCGGTACAGGCGGCGGACGACCGGCCGGCCGTCGTCCGGCTCGTAGACCTCGCCGGCGGCGCCGTCGCGCTCGAGGATCCCGGCGAGCGCGTCGGCGAGGCGCTCGGCGCGGGCCTCCTCCCCGGCCGCGCGCAGGGCGCGGACCGCCAGCGCGCTCTGCCAGAGCCAGACCAAGCGGTCGTGGTAGTCGGGCACGCCCGCCAGCCGCGTGATCCAGCCGCGGGCGGAGAACGGGTAGTCGGGGACCGCGCAGCGCGGGCCCCAGGGCGTCCAGGCCCCGGCCGCGTCGAGCGCGGCGATCAGCCGCCGCGACTCCTCGGGGCCCGAGAAGCCCCAGACGATCGCGAACAGCAGTCCGTCGGGCGAGAGCGGGCCGCCGTCCTCGAGGCTGCGGTAGGCGCCGCGGCGCTCGTCCCAGAAGAAGCCGCGGATGCGCGCGCGCAGGGCCTCGGCGCGAGCCGTCCAGGGCGCCGCGTCGCCGCCGGCGCGGCGCGCCAGCGCGGCCAGCGCCTCGTGCGCGCGCCAGTAGAGGAGGTTCGTGAAGAAGACGCGCCCGCGCCGCGCGCGGACCGAGTCCTGCCAGTCCGAGAACGGAGGCTGGACGACGAGCCCGTCCTTCAGGCGCCCGTCGTACCAGCGCAGGGCGCCCTCCAGCGCGGGCAGGACCTCGCGCGCGAAGGCGGGGCCCGCGCCGTCCGCCGCCGCGCAGAGCTCGCCGGCCCAACAGGCCAGCGCGTTGCCGTCGATCGCGGCGCAAAAATGCTCGCCGACGTAGTTGGGCTTCAGCGCGCCCGTCAGCGGGAGCTCGCGGCCGACGCTCGCCCAGGCGACGCGCGCGGCCCAGGAGCCGCTGTCGAGCAGGCGCGGCAGAAGCCCGTCCGCGCGCCGGAAGGAAAGGATCGCCCCGAGCGTGCCGCGCGCGGCGTCGGCGCGGCCCGCGGCGATCAGGCCGCCCGCCGCGAAGCAGGCGTCCCGGGTCCACACCATGCGGAACTGCCGCGCCCCCGCGGTCAGCACCGGGCGCCCGCCGAGATCCCGGACGTTGGACCGCAGGGAGCGTTCGGCGACCGCGCGGGCGTTTTCCCGGCTCACGCGCCCAGTCTAGCAAAGGGCGCCGCCGCGGAGCGGGGGCCCCGCGGCGGCGCGTCGACGACGGCCCGCTTACTGGCCCTGCGGAGGTCCGCCGCCGCCGCCCTGGCCGGAGCCCTGATCGGACGGTCCGGCGCCGGGGCCGCCGCCGAAGCCCCCGCCGCGGCGTCCGCGCATACGCTGGCGCATCATCCCGCGCATCTCCCGGCGCCGGCTCATGCGCTCGCGCATCGCCATCGCGCCCAGCAGGAGCTTCGCGCGCTGGGTCGGCGTCAGGAAGGTCAGCGATTCCTGGTACTTCTCCTCGGCCGCGGCCTCGTCCCGGCGCGCGGCCGTCAGCGCCGACAGCGCGGCCGCGACCTCGCCGTCGGAGGCCTTCGCGCGCACCCGCTCGCGCAGCTTCCTCAGCGCGGCGCGCGCCTTGTCGCGCAGGGGCTTCATCTCCGCGCGGTGCGCCTTCGCCGCGGCCTCGAGCTTCGAGACCTGCTCGTCGCTGAGGCCCAGCCGCGCCTTCAGGCGGGACTCCATCCGTCCCCTCATCCCGCCGCCCGAGCCGTCCTGGGCGCGGACCGTCAGCGGTCCCGCCAGCAGGGCGGCGGCCAGCGCCGCGACAATGATCCTCTTCATCGTGCCTCCTCCCGGCGCGCCCTGCGGGCGGCGGCGCCTTCGCGTGTTGGACGCCGGTCGGGTCCGGTTTGTGTCGCGACGCGAACGCCCTCTCCCGCGCGTCCAAAAAGGGATGGACGAGGCGCCCCGAGCGGTGTATGCTCGCAGAGTCGCGAGCCCGGAGCGGACCATCACCGACAACGAGCTGATCGAAGGCGTCCTGGCCGGAGACCGGGACCTGTACGCCGAGTTGGTGCGGCGCCACCACGCGCGGGTCCTCGGCCTGTGCGCGTCCCTGCTCGGCGACGCCGACGCCGACGACGCGGCCCAGGAGGTCTTCCTGAAGGCCTACTCCCGCCTGCGCGACTTCCGCGCCGACGCCGCGTTCTCGACCTGGCTCTACCGGATCGCGTCCAACCACTGCCTCGACGAGCGCCGGCGGCGCGCGCGGCGGGCGTCCGACTCCCTCGACGCGCTGACCGAGGCGGAGAGCGACCGCCTGCAGGCGGCGCTCGCCGAGCCCGGCGACGCGGCGCGCGGCCTCGAGGACGCCGACCTCGCCGAGAAGGCCCTGGCGGCGCTGCCCCCGGACTACCGGCTGATCCTGACCCTGCGCGAGGTCGAGGGCCTCGACTACAAGGAGATCATGGAGGCGATGGACTGCTCGCTCGACTCGGTCAAGGCGCGCCTGCGCCGCGCGCGGGCCCTCCTGCGCGAGACCTGCCGACACTTGCTGCCTTCGGGGAGCGTCTAAACGGCGAGGCCCATGGAGCACGAGGAGATCGCCGCCCGGCTGTCCGAGTACCGCGACGGGGAACTGTCCGCCCCCCGGCGCGCGGAGGTCGCGCGCCATCTGTCCTCCTGCGCGTCCTGCGCGGCGGCGCTCGCGGACTGGGAGCGCCTGGCGCGCGTCCTCCTGCCGGCGCCGCGCCGGCCGACCGCGGCC
>JAGWRY010000341.1 GCA_028869495.1 Elusimicrobiota bacterium
CGGCGGCGAGCAGGAACGCGGCCAGCGCCGCGAAGCCCGCGCGCGGGCGGCGCAGGACCGGCGCGAGCCGGTCCCAGAGCGCGTACATCAGCAGGAAGGCCGCGATGCGCACGAGCGGACCGGCCCCCGGGCCGCTGAGCACGCGCTCTCCCGCTTGAAGGACGAAGAAGAGCGCGGCGAGGTTGACGACCAGCGCCGCCGCCTGCCAGCGCAGGGCGGCGAACTCGCGCAGGCGCACGAGCCCGCGGTCGGCCGCGGCCTTCGCGACGAGCCACGGCCCCCCCGCGAGCGCCGCGGCCCAGGACGCGGCGCCCCGCGCCAGCCCCTCGAGCGCGAACACCAGCCCCGCCGGCACGAAGACGTTGATCAGGAAGACCATGAACAGCAGGCGCGGGAAGCCGGGGATGTTCGGATCGACGAACGGGAGCAGGGCCGAGAGCGCGAGATAGAGCTTCGCGTCGCCCGCCGGCCAGACGTCGAGCTTCCACAGCGTCCAGCCGGCGGCCAGGCTCAGGCCCGCGTGCGCGGCGAGCCGCGGGTACCACCGCCACGGCATGTAGAGCGCGCCCAGGCCGAGCCAGCTGCGCCCCATCGAGCCGAGCACGCTGCCCGCGAGCTGGACGGCCGCCAGCGCCGCGGCCGCGCCCAGCCCGAGCAGGATCAGGCGGTTCGGCACGCGCCGCTCGCGCCAGTCCGCGACCGCCGACGCCCCGCCCACGAACAAGAGGAGGGCCAGCGAGGAGCCGCCGCTCATTCCTCGTCCTCCCGGACCCGGGCGGCGACGTCCTCCGGGGACGCGAAGACCGGGCAGAGCTCGTCCTCCGAGTAGTACGTCCCCATCTGGTAGAGCCCTGCGCAGAGCCCGTCGAGGGAGCAGTCGCGGCAGCGCGCGGACTTCCCGTAGCTCCACGCGGCGCGGTCCTGGCGCCGCCGCCCCTTCTCGTCGAGGAAGTAGATCTCGCGCCCCTCTTCCTTGACGATCTTGCGCGTCTCGGTCGAGCGGTGCGCGAAGTCGGACATGTAGCAGAGCGGCACGCGCTCGACGCGGAACGTGCGCCCGGAGCGGTCGAGCCAGGTCATCGCGTCGTGCAGTTCGGTCTCGAAGGCGCGCAGGCGCGGGACGAGCCCGGGGTTCAGCGACGCGCGGTTGAGCAGGGGGTCGAGGCAGTTCCAGACGAAGTGTCCGAGGAACGGGAAGCGCTCGGCCAGGAAGCGGACGTTCAGTCCCAGGTGGTCCGCGTTGCGGCTGTTGATCACGGTGTTGACGTCGACGCGCAGGCCCTCGCGCTCCGCGTTCTCGAGCGTGCGGAGCAGGCGCGGCAGGGAGCGCGGGTTCCCCGTCAGCTCGCCCTGCACCTCGGGCTTGACCGAGTGGATCGACGCGTGCAGGTGCTCGAGCCCGGCCGACGCGAGCTGGCGCAGGTAGCCGGGGTCGGACGTGCGCTGGCCGTTCGTGATCAGGCGCGGCGCCAGCCCCCGGCGGCGCGCGTAGGCGACGAGCTCCGGCAGGCGGTCGAAGAGCGTCGGCTCTCCGCCGGTCAGGATCACGCCCGCGGCGCCGCCGTCCGCGAACGAGTCCACGAGCGCCGCCGCCTCGCTCCAGGAGATGATCCGGCCGTTCTCCGGGTTCGAGCAGAACAGGCACTTCTGGTTGCAGACGCGCGCGACCTGCAGGTAGGCGAGCTCCGCCATCAGGCCGCCTCCGCCGCCCGCGGGCGCAGCGCCCCGAAGCCGCCC
>JAGWRY010000342.1 GCA_028869495.1 Elusimicrobiota bacterium
GGGCGGCGGGAGCCGGGGCGGCGCCGCCGGCGACGCCGGCGAAGGTGACGAACGGCGCGTGGACCTTGACCTTCTGACCGGGCGTGCCGTGCAGGACGGCGATCGTCCCCGGCTTCGGGCTCGGGACCTCGACCTCGGCCTTGTCGGTCAGCACCGCGGCCAGCGCCTGGTTCTCGGCGACCTTCTCGCCGACCTTCACGTGCCACTTGACCAGCTCGCCCTCGGTCAGGCCTTCGCCGAGATCGGGGAGGTTGAAGACATATCCGCCCGCCGCGGACGCGGCGGGCGCCTTCGGCGCCTCCGGGGCCGGCTTGGCTTCCGCCTTGGCCGCCGCTTTTTCCTTCTTCGCCGCCGGAGCCGGCGCCGCCTCGGCCGGCGAGGGCGCGGGCGCCGCGCCCGCCCCGCCCGCGACGCTGAGCACCGCGAACGTCTCGTGGACCTTGACCTTGCCGCCGGGCGCGCCGTTGAGGCGGACGACCTTGCCGGCCTTGGGGCTCGGGATCTCGACCTCGGCCTTGTCGGTCAGCACCGTGGCCAGGGTCTGGTTCTCGGCGACGCTGTCGCCGGCCTTCACGTGCCACCTGACGAGCTCGCCCTCCGTCAGTCCTTCTCCGAGGTCGGGCAGCTTGAATTCGTAGTCCATGATGTCTCCGGTCAGAAGTTCAGCGCTCGGCGCGCGGCCAGGACGACCCGGTCGGCGTCGGGCACGTAGTACGGTTCGAGGCGGAAGAGCGGCATGCGGACGTCCCAGCCCCCGACGCGCTCGACGGGGGCCAGCAGGCGCAGCAGGCCCCGCTCGGCGATCAGGGCCGAGAGTTCGGCGGCCCAGGAGCCGGTGTTGGGCGCCTCGTGGGCGATCACGCAGCGCCCGGTCTTGCCGACCGAGGCCAGGATCGCGTCGAGGTCGAGGGGCGACAGCGTGCGCAGGTCGATCAGCTCGACCGAGGCCTTGTCCTCGGCCGCCAGGCGGTCGGCGGCCTTCGCGCAGGTCTCGGTCATCGCGCCCCAGGTCAGGATCGTCAGGTCCGTCCCCGCCCGGATCGTCCGGGCCCGGCCGATCGGGGTCGTGTAGCGCCCGGACGGGACCTCGCCGACGGCGGCGCGGTACAGGCGCTTGGGCTCGAAGAAGACGACGGGGTCCGGGTCCTCGATCGCGGCCAGGAGCAGGCCCTTGGCGTCCGCGGGCGTGGACGGGATCACGACCTTGATCCCGGGCGTGTGGCAGAAGTAGGCCTCGGGACTCTCCGAATGGTGCTCGGGGGCGTGGATCAGGCCGCCGTGCGGGGCGCGCAGGACCAGCGGGACGGAGAGGCGGCCGCGCGTGCGCGAGCGGATGCGGCCCAGGTGGCAGACGACCTGGTCGAAGACCGAGGGCAGGAAGCCGTCGAACTGGATCTCGGCCACCGGGCGAAGGCCGTTGACGGCCAGGCCGATCGCGCTGCCCATGATGCCGATCTCGGCCAGCGGGGTGTCGACGACGCGGTCGCCGCCGTACTTCTTCCACAGACCGTCGGTCGCGCGGAAGACGCCGCCGTTGCGGCCGACGTCCTCGCCGAGGACCAGCACGCGCTCGTCCGCGCCCATCGCCAGGTCCAGGGCCTCGTTGACGGCCGTGACGAGGTTGAGCGTGCGCGTCCCGGCCGGCGCCGCGGTCGTCACGGGAACCTCCCCTCGGCGGGCGGCAGTTCGGTCAGGATCCTCGCGCCGCCCTTGAACTTGAGGAGCTCCTCGAGCTCGGCCCTCTGCTCGATCAGCGCCCGCGGGGCGAGCGCGTAGTTGTGGGCGAACATGTCGAGCGGGTTCGGAGGCGGAAAGGACTCGTAGGCGCGCACCTCCTGGTCTATCCAGCGCGTCGTGCTCTCCTCGAGTTCCTTTTCTTTCTTGTCGTTCCAGAGCTTCTTGGCCGTCAGGAACTTGCGCATCCGCGAGATCGGGTCCCTCTTGCGCCAGGACTCCACCTCCTTCTCCGAGCGGTAGCGCGTCGCGTCGTCGGCGGTCGTGTGATGGGAGAGGCGGTAGGTTTCGCACTCGAGGAGCGTCGGGCCGCCCCCGGCCCGCGCCCGGGCGACGGCCTCGGACGTCGCCTGATAGACGGCCAGCGGGTCGTTGCCGTCCACCTGCAGGCCCGCGACGCCGTAGCCCCAGGCCTTCTGCGCGAGGGTCTCGGAGGCGGACTGGCGCTCGCGCGGGACCGAGATCGCCCAGTGGTTGTTCTCGATGACGTAGATCGCCGGGAGCTTGAACTGCCCGGCGAAGGTCAGCGCCTCGTGCAGATCGCCCTTCGACGAGGTCCCGTCGCCGCAGTAGGTGAGGGCGACGCCCTTCGTCTTCTTGAGCTTCTCCCCCCAGGCCAGGCCCGCGACCTGGGTCAGGTGCGTGCCGACGGGGATCGAGAAGATCATGTCGTTGTTGCCCTCGGGGAAGCGCGTCCCCCGGTCGTCGCCGGCCCAATAAAGGAGCGCGTCGCGCATGCGCATGCCGCGCGCGAAGTAGACGCCGCCGCCGCGGTAGGTCGGCACGACCCAGTCCGAGGGCTTCAGGCAGAGGGGCGGCACGCACTGCGTCGCCTCCTCGCCGGTGATCATCGGGTAGGTCCCCAGCCGCCCCGAGCGCTGGAGCATGACCGCGCGCTCGTCGAAGCGGCGGATCGAGAACATCAGGCGGTAGATCTGGAGAAGAAGCGCGTCGGAGACCTTCGGCAGCAGCGCCTTGTCGACGGTCCCGTCCGGCGCCAGGATCTCCAGGCGCTTGATCTCGGCCTTCGCGACGGTCTTAAGCGGCACCCTTGGCCTCCAGGCGGCCCTTCAGGAACAGCTCGGCCGCGCGGTAGGACGAGCGCACGAACGGCCCCGAGGCGACGTACAGGAACCCGCGCTCGCGCGCGAGCTCCCCGTAGCGGGCGAAGTCGTCCGGGTGGACGAACTCCTTGACCGGGAGGTGGTGACGGGAGCCGGTCGGGCGCAGATATTGGCCCAACGTGATGATGTCGACTCCGACAGAGCGAATGTCGTCGAAGGCTTTGAGGATCTCGTCTTCCGTCTCGCCCAGCCCGAGCATGAGCGACGTCTTCGTCGGCGTCTCCGGGGCGTACTCCTTGGCGCGCCTGAGGACGCCGAGGGACTGGGAATACCCGGCCTTCCGGTCGCGCACCGTCTCCGTCAAGCGCTCCACGCACTCCACGTTGTGGGCGACGACGTCCGGTCCCGCGTCGATCACCGTTTCTAAAAGCGTCCGTTCCCCCCGGAAATCCTGCAGGAGCATCTCGATCTTCAGCTTCGGATTCTCCGCCTTGACCGTCTTGACGCACTCGGCCAGGTGCCCGGCCCCTTGGTCGGGCAGGTCGTCGCGGCAGACCGTGGTCAGCACCGCATAGTCGACGCCCATCTCCTTCAGGGTCAGCGCGAGCTTGGCCGGCTCCTCGGGGTCCGGCCGCGGCGGGCGGGCCGCGGTGTCCACCGAGCAGAAGCGGCAGCCGCGCGTGCAGACCTCGCCCATGATCATGAAGGTGGCCGTGCCCCCGCCCCAGCACTCGGCCAGGTTCGGACAGCGGGCCTCCTCGCAGACGGTGGCCAGGCCCCGCGAGCGCGAGGCGCTTTTCAGGCGCGCGACGTTCGGCCCGGTCGGCAGCTTGACCTTCAGCCAGGGCGGCAGGGTCCGGCGCTCGGCCGTCGCGTCCATCGTCAGTGGGAGCCCTGCTCCGCGAGCCAGCGCTCGGCTTCGATCGCGGCCTTGCAGCCGGCGCCGGCCGCCGTGATCGCCTGGCGGTAGCGGTGGTCCGCCACGTCGCCGGCGGCGAACACGCCCTCGACCGAGGTGCGCGTGCGGTCGTCGGCGACGATGTAGCCGGCCTCGTCGAGCTTCAGCTGGCCCTCGAGGAAGCCGACGGTCGGCTGGTGGCCGATCGCCATGAAGACCCCGCCGCACTTCAGCTCGGTCGTCGCGCCGGTCTTCAGGTTCTTCAGGCGCGCGCCCTCGACCTGCTCGGCGCCGAGGATCTCGTCGATCGCGGAGTCCCAGACGAAACTGATCTTCGGGTTCTTCTTCGCGCGCTCCTGCATGATCTTCGACGCGCGGAGGGAGTCGCGGCGGTGGACGACCGTCACCTTCGAGGCGAACTTGGTCAGGAAGGTCGCCTCCTCCATCGCGGTGTCGCCGCCGCCGACGACGAGGACCTCCTTCCCCTTGAAGAAGAAGCCGTCGCAGGTCGCGCAGGCCGACACGCCGTGCCCCATCAGCTTCTTCTCGGACGGGATGCCCAGCCACTTCGCGTTGGCCCCGGTCGCGACGATCAGGGCCTGGGCCGAGGCCGCGGTCCCCTCGGAGGTCTCGACGTAGAACGGGCGGCGCTTGAGGTCGACCTTCGTCGCGTACTCGGGCACGATCCGCACGCCCAGGCGCTCGACCTGCTTCTGCATGCGCTCCATCAGCTCCGGGCCCATCACGGGCTCCGGGAAGCCGGGGAAATTCTCGACGTCGGAGGTGATCATCAGCTGGCCGCCCATCGCGACCCCGCCGAAGATCAGGGGCTCGAGGTTCGCGCGCGCCGCGTAGATGCCGGCGGTGTAGGCGGCCGCGCCGGAGCCGATGATGACGACCTTTCGGGATTCAGCCATGGGCGGATTATAACATTTCGGCCCCGAGGCCCCGAATGCTAGGATGTCCGCGATGAGCGACATCGTCCGCCTGACCGGCGTCGCGTGCCGGGTCCGCGTCGGGGTCCCGGCCGCGGAGCGCCGGCGCCGCCAGCGCGTCCTCGTGGACGCGGCCCTCGAGACCGACGTCCGCCGGGCGGCCGCGCGCGACGACTTCCGCGAGGCGGTCGACTACCAGGCCGTCGAGCGCCTGCTGCGCGCCGAGGCCGAGTCCGGCGAGCGCGCGCTCGTCGAGACCCTGGCCGAGCGCCTGGCCGCGGCCGTCCTGCGCGCCCAGCCGCGCGTCGCGGCCGCGACGGTGCGCGTGCGCAAGACTCCGGCCGCGATGCCGGGCACGCGCGAGGTGTCGGTCGAGGTGAGGCGAACGCGATGATCATCCGAAAGCTCTACCGCTTCGAGGCAAGTCATATCGTTCGCAATTGCTCCTCCGAGCGCTGTAAATATTCCATCCATGGTCATTCGTTCCGGGTGGAGCTGTTCTTGACCGCCGACCGCCTCGACCGCGGGCAGATGGTCTACGACTTCGGCCTGCTCAAGCCCCGCGTCGGCGCGCTGATCGACGGCTTCGACCACGCGGCGCTGTTCTGGGAGCGCGAGTCCGCCGCCTACAAGCGCAAGATCCGGTCCGAGTCGCGGCGCTGGGTCCAGCTCCCGGTCTCGCCGACCGCCGAACAGCTCTCGCGCGTGGTCTTCGTCGCCGCGCAGGCCCTGCTCGACGCGACCGACAAGGTCAACGGCGACGGGAGCGCGCGCGTGCACTCGGTGATCCTGCACGAGACCGAGACCGGCTACGCGCAGTGCTTCCGCGAGGACGCCTACGCCGCGGAGTTCGGCGAGATCCGGCTGGACCGGATCGTCTGGTCGCCGGCGGTCCGGAAGTCCTGGCCGGACCCGCGGATGTGGGACGCCCTCCTGCGCGGCCGGCGCTTCCGCAACCCGCCCGTCGAGGTCCAGGTCCGGGCGGCCTAAGCGATCAGGCGCCCGCCGTCCACGGTCAGCTCGGCGCCGGTCGTGAAGTCGGCGGAATCGGCCAGGTACAGGCAGGCGCGCGCGACGGCCTCGGGACTGCCCAGGCGCTTGAGCAGCGTCGCCTCGGAGAGCTTGCGCCGCTCGCCCTCCGGCATCGCCTCGGGCGGCAGGACGGGCCCGGGCAGGACCGCGTTGACGCGCACCTCGGGGGCCAGGGCCTTGGCCAGCGCCTTGTTGACGCACAGGAGCGCCGCCTTCGACGCGCAGTACGGCGCGTAGTCCGCGTACGGGCGCAGGCCCGCCCAGTCGGCGACGTTGACGACGACCCCCTCTCCCGAGCGCCTCAGCCACGGCGCGCAGGCCTGCGCGAGGAAGAACGGGGCGCGCGCGTTGACGGCCATGTGCCGGTCCCAGTCCTCGGGCGAGGCCAGCGCGAACGGGCTCTTCTCGTAGAGGGAGGCCGAGTTGATCAGCACGTCCAGGCGCCCGAAGCGCCGCGCGACCGCGTCGGCCAGGCGCTGGGGCGCGCGCGGGTCGGCGAGGTCCGCGCGGAAGACCTCGGCTTCGGCGCGCGACAGCGACTTGACCGCTTCGGCGACCCGGCGCGCCTCGAGCGCGGACGTGCGGTAGTGGACCGCGACCCTCGCGCCGCGCGCGGCGAAGGCGAGCGCGATCGACTTGCCGACCCGGCGCGCGGCGCCGGTGACCAGCACGGTCTTTCCCTCCAGGCTCATCGTTCCTCCCCCTGCGCCGCTCCGGGCGGCGGCAGCTTGTCGGCCGGGACCAGATGCGGCTCCGGGGCCGGCGCGGGCGTCGCCGCCGGCGCGGCCTGCGAGGCGGCGTACGTCGACATGATCTGCATCGTCAGCGCCTGCATGCGCTGCATCCGGCGCGCCTGCTCGGCGTCGCTGACCTTCCGGCCGGAGGAGGCCTGCGCGCCGATCTCGGTCATCAGCGTCTCCAGCTCCTTGACGTTGCGCCGCATCTGCGGCGACAGGCGGCCCAGGACCTGCGGGTTGTCCAGCAGGGGCTTGACCGCGGCGAGCATGCCGGCCGCGCTCGCGTTGACCGCGTCCGCCTGCTGCTTTAGGGAGGCCGCGGGCGTCGCGGCCGGAGCCGCGCCCGCGGGCGCGGAGGCCTCGTCCGGCGCGCGCAGGAGGTCGAGGCTCGACGGCGGCGGCACGGCCTGCGCCGGCACGGCGGGCACGCCGCCC
>JAGWRY010000343.1 GCA_028869495.1 Elusimicrobiota bacterium
GCCGCGCGCGGCGTCAGACGGCGCGCGCGCGCCAGGGACGCGAGCGCCTCCTCGTCGCGCCCGGCCTGGTGCAGGGTCCAGCCTCGCCAGGCCCAGCCCCAGGCGTCGCGCGGGGACTTCTTCAGGTAGCGGTCGAGCTCCGCGAGCGCGGCCGTCCAGACCTTCGGGTCGCCGGACGGGTTGAAGCACCAGGCGTAGCGCGGCCCGAAACGGTGCGCGAGGTTCAGGTCGCGCAGGGCCCGCCGGATCTCGCCCAGGCCCCGGTCGGCCAGCTGGCGCTGGTTGTAGGCCCAGGACTTCTGGTCGTAGGTGTACTCGAAGTCGTACGAGTAGATCGGATCCCAGGCCAGCGACTTGTCCAGGTCGCGGCGCGCGCCGCGCCAGTCGCCGAGCGCGACCTTGACTCCGCCGCGCCAAGCCCAGCCGCGCGAGTAGCCCGGCTCCAGGCGCAGACCGCGGTCGAGGGCCCGGAGCGCCGCGCGGTGGCGCCCCTCGTGGCGGAGCGCCTCCCCGAGCCAGCACCACAGCCAGCCCCAGCGCGGCGCCAGCCGCGTCGCGCGCTCCATGTCCTTGCCGCCGTCGTAGCGGTCCTGGCGGTTGGTCAGCTTCACGCGCGAGCGCATCGCGAGCAGGGCCGCCGAGCGCGGCTCGAGGGCGACCGCGCGGTCCAGGTCGGCCACGGCCTCTTCGTAGCGCATCAGGCTGCGCATCGAGAACGCGCGGAACACCCAGGCCCAGGCGCAGGACGGGTCGCGGCGCACGGCCGCCTCGGCCGCCGGGATCAGGGCCGGGAACTCCTCGGCCGACAGCGTGGTCAGGTCGCGGTACGCCGGCAGAAACGAGTGGTCGAGACGCGACAGCGCCCGGAAGTCGGCCAGCGCTCCGCCGACGTCGCCGACGAGCAGGCGCAGGCCCGCGCGATACAGGAACGCCTGCGCGCAGTCCGGGTCCAAGCGCGCCGCGCGGTCGAAGCGGCGGATCGCGCCGCGCAGGTCGCCCGCGTCCACGCGCCGGCGACCGGCCGCCATCTCCGCCATCACCGGCACGCGCCCGCGCCGCGTCTTCAAGGGCGGGCCTCCTCGGGCGCTCCGGCGACGAGCGCCCCCTGCAGGATCAGGTCGCGTGCGAAGCGCCGCGCGGGTCCGTCGAGCCACCAGTCCGGGACGCCCGCGCCCGCGGCCGCCGCGCGCACCCCGGCCCAGGCCCGCGTCCCGTCGATCGCCCGCAGGAAATCGAGGTGCCAGCGGGCGACGTAGCGGCGCGGGTTGAAGGCCCCGGCGGCGACGTCGTCCGGATCCGCTTTCAGGAACCGCACGCGCTTGACCGCGCGCAGGCGGCCCGTGCCGGGCGCCGGCAGGAACGCGTACTCGACCCGGAAGGGCCAGGCCAGGCGCAGCGGGCGCGTCTCGTCGAGGGGCGCGGCCGGCTCGCGGCCGCCGGGCAGGGCCGCGCGGTAGAACGGGTATTCGCCGGGCTCGATGGCGCCGTCGTCGAGCGACGCGGCGTCGGACAGGCGGTCGCAGTGCTGGGTCAGGCCCGACGAGACCGTGATGAAGGCGCTCTTGTCGTCGAGCTCTGCGGGCAGGACCGCGCGCTGGAGGGCGCGCGCCCTCACCCACCACTTCGCGACGCCCGGGTCGTTGCCGTACCAGAACAGCGCGAGCGCCAGATACTGCCCGGCCGCGTCGCGGCAATAGGCGCCGTAGTCGGCCCAGAGCAGGCCCCGCTCCCCCTCGGAGGGACGGCGCCAGTGCTCGAGGATCGTGTACGCGGCGCGGTGGGCGGACAGGTGCGCGAGGGTCACCCCCGACGAGAGAACCGGGTCCACGAACACCGCCGCGTCGCCGCAGGCCAGCCAGCCGGGTCCCGACGACGCGACCGGCAGGTACGACCAGTCGCTGTGGGTGAAGAAGCTCCGCCCCTGGCCGTCGAAGTCCGCGACGCGCTCGGCCTTCGCGAGGGAGGGCGCCAGCTCCTCGCAGGCGGCCAGTTCACGGTCGAACAGGGCCTCGAGCTCCCCGCCCTCGGCCTTCAGGCGCTCGACCGTCGTCACGAAGCCGACCGAGACCAGGTCAGCCCCCTGCGGGATGTACCAGAACCAGCCGGACGGGCGCGAGCAGACGAAGATCTTGGTCTTGTCCGGGTGCCCCGCGTAGCGGAACATCCACGGGGCGCCGCGGTAGTACGCGTAGCCGGCGACATTCTTGAGGCGCGGGTCGTACTCGCGCACGCGCCGGAAGCGCGACAGGAAGCCCGCCTGGCCGCTGCAGTCGGCGGTGAACTCCGCCTCCCAGCGCGTCCGCGTCCCGTCGTCGGCGCGCGAGGTCGCGCCGACGACGCGCCCGTCCTTCTCCAGCAGTCCGTCGGCCTGGGCGCCGCGCACGACCTCGACGCCGAGGCGCCCGGCGTGCGCGAGCAGGATCTCGTCGTACTTCGAGCGCACGACCTGCCACGCGTACTCGAGGCGCTCCGGCATCCCGCCGTGGCGCGCGAGGAGCTCCGTCATGTTCACGTCGTTGAAGTCGTGCTCCCAGGGCGTGCGGTCCCGCCCCCAGACGTAGGTCGCGCCGAGCTTGCGCGGGAATCCCGCCGCGTCGATCTTCTCGAAGACGCCGAGCTCCTTGAGGACCGGCACCAGCCCGGGCAGGAGCGACTCGCCGACGTGGTGGCGCGGGCCGGGCGCGCGCTCGAGGATCGTCACGCGCCGCTCGGGCGCGTACTTCTTGACCAGCGCGGCCAAGGTCGAGCCCGCGGGCCCGCCGCCGACGACCAGGACGTCCCGGCGCTCGGTCCTCACGCGGCCCGGGCCTCCCCGGCGCCTCGCGACAGCGCCTCCGCCAGCAGACGCCGCGCCCAGCGATCGTCCGGGCGCGACGCCACGCGTCCGCGCAGGTCCGCCCAGTAGGCGCGCTCGCGCGCCGCGGCGTCGGCGCGCGTCCCCTCGGCCGCGACCGGGGTCCACGAGCGGCGCGGGTCCAACGGCGCCACGCGCGCGAAGTCGCGCGCGGCCTCGCGCGTGCGGCCCAGCTTGAACAGCGCCTCGCCGCGCCAAGCCAGGCCCAAGCGGTAGCGCGGGTCCTGGCGCACCGCGCGGTCCAGGTCCTTGAGAGCCTCCGCGGGCCGGCCCAGGAGAAGCTTCAGCCTCCCGCGCCACACCCAGCCCAACGTGTAACCCGGGTCCAGGCGCGTCGCGCGGTCCAGGTCCTTGAGCGCCTCGCCGTAGCGCCCCAGCGCGCGCAAGGTCTCGGAGCGCCAGGCCCGCGGCGCGGCGGCGCGCGGCGCCAGGCGCACCGCGCGGTCCAGATCCGGCAGGCCCCGCGCCGGGCGCCCGGTGGTGGCGAGGGTCCGCCCGCGCAAGGCCCAGGCCCAGGAGGCCTTCGGGTGCTCGGACGCCAGGCGGTCGAACTCCGCGAGCGCCTCGTCCGCGCGCCCGCACTCGCACAGGATCTCCCCGCGCTCGACGCGCGCCCAGAGCGCGGACGGATCCCCCGGCGGGATGCGCGCCAGGTCCTCCAGCGCCCCCGCGCGGTCGTCCAGGTCGTGGCGGAGTTCCGCGCGCCAGGGCGCGACGAAGGCGGGGTCCGCCCCCCGTTCCAGGGCCAGGTCGAAGTCGGACAGGGCGCTTTTCAGGCGCTCGGCCCGGCGGCGGCGCTCGTCCAAGGCGCGGGCCACTCCGCGCCAGGCCGGAATCCAGGCCGAGTCCGGCGCCAGGCGCGCGGCCCGGGCGTACAAGGGCAGCGCGGCCGGGAATCGGGCCAGGACCGTCTCGGCGGCGGCGGCGGCCAGCCAGGCCCCGGCGCAGGACGGCCAGGCCCGGCGGGCGCGGGAGAAGACCAGACGCGCGCGGCGATGCGGCGCGGGGTCATCGACCAGGAGCAGGCTCTCCCCGTACTGCATGTCCTGGCGCGGGTCGCGCGCGCGCAGGCGGAAATCCGCCCGGGGGCCCGTCAGGCCCAGCGCGCGGGCGGCGGCCGCGGCGGCGGCGCGCAAGTCGCCGGTCTCCGGCAGCCGGACAAGGGCCCGCGGCGCGGGCCTAGGCACGGGCCGTCTCCTTCGCCAGAGCGGAGAGCGCGTCTCCGAGAACCGCGTCGGCGGCGCGGAAGGCGCGCGCGGCGGCGGCCGGGTCGCGCCCGTTCAGAGCCGCCAGCGCGTAGGTCTCGCGCGGCCAGGTGTAGTACGGCGCGCCGGCCAGGGCCGCGGCCACGCCGCGGTCGACCTCGGCCAGGAGCGCCCGGCGCCGGTCCCAATCCGGGCCGGAGGCGGCGTCGCCGACGGCGCCGTCCAGTCCCGCGCCGTAGCGCCGGGACAGCCAGGCGTCGCCGGCGTAATAGCGTCCGTCGGCGCCCAGGACCAGCTCGTCGTCCCCCTCCGGGACGCCGGTCGCCGCGGCGCGGTAGCTGTCCAGGTGCCAATAGGACAGCGCGCCGGGAGCGGCGGTCTCCAACGCGCGCGCGTAGCGCGCGAAGCCCGACATCGCCGTCCCCAGCGCGCTGAGCCCGGATGCGCTCCACGGCCGGGCCACGTCGGGGTGGAAGGAGAGGCGGCGGAATCCCTCGTTCCTCAGCCACTCGAGGTTGGTCAGAAGCGCCCCGACAGTCTCTCGCGAAACCACCAGATTGACGCGCAGGGCGGCGCGGTCCGCGCCGGAGAGGACCTTCATGATCGCGGCGTGCGTCGCGGCCCCCGCGAGCGTGCGGCGGTGCTTGTCGTGCGAGGCGGCCTTGCCGTCCAGGCTGACGGCGACCTCGACGCCCAGGGCCAGCACGGGGCCGAGGATCCGCGGCCCGGCCTTGGTCCCGTTCGTGACCAGCGTGACCTTCGCGCCCGCCGCGCGCGCCCGGCGAGCCAGGGAGAGCGCGAGCTGGGGATGGAGCAGGGGCTCGCCGCCCAGGAGCGTGAAGCGCGCGCGGGAGCCGAAACGGTCCAGGTGCGCGTCCACGGCGCGCGCGCCCGCGTCCTCGCTCAGGACCGCGGCGGGCTTGGCGTTGAGCGACAGGAAGCAGTAGTCGCAGGTCATGTTGCAGAGGTCCGACAGGAAGACGAGCAGGTTCACGCGCGCGCCCCCGCCGCCGCCGGCGCGGCCGCCAGCGCGCGGAAGTCCCCCTCGCCGAAGCGCCGGACGGACTCGGGCTCCACGCCGCGGCAGCGCGCGCGCAGGGCGCAGGCCGCGCAGGCGGA
>JAGWRY010000344.1 GCA_028869495.1 Elusimicrobiota bacterium
CGGCGGCGGCGTGCGCGGAGGAGGCCGCGCCGCCGGTCGGAGCGCCGACCTTCGCGGCCGGGGCGTCGGCCGGGTCCGGGGGCTGGGCGGCGGCGAGCGTCGCGCCGGCCCAGAAGAGAACGCCGACGGCGCGCAGGGAGCGCAGGGTGCGGGAAGAGGGGTGTCGCTTCATGTCCCCAGGATAGCCCGCGCGCCGCGGCGGGGACAGGAGCCTTGGACCCGCCCGGAGCTAGGCCCCAGGACCCGCCGGGCGCGGGTCCTCGAAGAAGCGCGCGAGCGCGTCCAGGCTCTCCAGGCGGCGGCAGGGCGGCAGGGCCTCGAGGAAGAACTTGCCGTAGCCTTTCTTGAGGAGCCTCGGGTCGAGGCAGACGACCGCGCCGCGGTCCGCGCTGGAGCGGATCAGCCGGCCGAAGCCCTGGCGGAACTTCATCACGGCCTTCGGCAGCGACCAGTCGCGGAAGTAGTCGCGCCCCTCGTCCTCGAGCCAGCGGCGGCGCGCCTCCTCGAGCGGCGAGGAGACGTTGGCGAACGGGAGCTTGACCAGCACGACGCAGGACAAGGCCGGCCCCGGGACGTCGACGCCCTGCCAGAAGGTGTCCACGCCCAGGAGCACCGCGTCGCCGGCCTCGGCGAACTGCTCGAGCAGGGCCTCGTGCCCGGCCGTCCCCTGCGCCCAGACCGGGCGGTCCGCGATGCGCCGGCGCAGGGACGCGTGGACCTTTTTCAGCAGCTTCCAGCTGGAGAAGAGCAGGAAGACCCCGCCCGGGACGCGCGCGACGATCTCGGCGCAGGCGTCGGTCACGGCCTTCGCGTGCGCCTCCTCGTCGGAGGGGGACGGCAGGTCCGGCGCGCACCAGAGCGCGGCCTGCGAGCGGTAGTCGTAGGGCGAGTCGAGGGCCAGCTCGCGCGCCTCGGGCAGGCCGACGCGGGCCTTGAAGCCCTTGAGCCCGTCGCCGGCGGCCAAGGTCGCCGAGGTCAGGATCGCCGGCACGCCCTTGCCGAACAGCCCGTCGGCCAGCCGACGCCCGACGTCGAGCGGCGCCGCCCTCAGCTCCGGGCCCGTGCGCGGCCAGGCCGCCCAGCGCGCGGTCGCCGGCGCGGGCTTGAGGATCTCGGCCAGGTCGCGCGCGAGCATGACCAGGCGCGCGTGCAGGGCCCTCAGCTCCGTCTCCTCGGGCCGTCCCTCGGCCTCGGCGACGGCGGAGGCGAAGGCCTGGTCGAGGGCGGCCAGCTCCTCGGGCGGCGCCTCCGGCGCCGTCTCCAGGAGCCGCCCGCCCGCGTCCTCGTCGGCCCCGGTCAAGCCCAGCCCGCCGGCGACGCCGCGCAGGAAGCCCGCCGCCGCCGCGAGCGCGGCCTCGGCCGCTTTCTCGAGCGCGGGCAGGCCCGCGAGCTTGGCCGCGAGCCGGGTCTCGTCGCAGAGGGCGACGACACGCCCGGTCGAGACCTCGCAGCCGAAGCGCTGGACGGCGGCCTCCTCCAGATTGTGCGCCTCGTCGACGATCATCGCGTCGAACGGGGGCAGGCGCGCGCCGGAGAGGAGGAGCGCGTGATTGACGACGACGACGTGCGCCTTGTCCGCGCGCTCGCGGTCGCGCCGCCACAGGCAGCGCTCCCAGAACGGCCCGCCGGGCCCCAGGCAGACGTCGGTGTCGCGCGCGATCCGGTCCCACAGGTTCTGCGGCACGGCCATGGGCAGGTTCGAGCGGTGGCCGCTCTGCGCCGCGTCGGCCCAGTTCGACAGCGCCTCGACCGTCTTGAGCGCCTCGGCCGAGAGCCCCTCCGGCGGCTTGGCGCGCAGGCGCGACAGGCGCTGGACGCACAGGTAGTTGTCGGCGCCCATCAGCATCGCGAACTTGAGCGGCAGGCCGAGCTCGCCCAGCGCCTTCGCCGCGACCGGCAGGTCGCTGCCGAGGAGCTGCTCCTGCAGGGCGCGCGTGTGCGTCGAGATCAGCACGCGCCGGGCGTTCTTGACCGCCCACAGCGCCGCGGGGAGCAGGTAGCCGAGCGACTTGCCCACGCCCGTGCCCGCCTCGACGACGAGGCTCCGTTCGCTCTCGAGGGCGTCGGCGACCGCCGCGGCCATCTGCTCCTGCTGGGGGCGCCCTTCCCAGCCGGGGAGCGCCCGCGACAGCGCGCCGGTCTCGCCGAAGACCTCGTCGAGATTCATGCCGGCGATGATATCAATTCGCCCGTCGAGGCGGCGGCGCGCCTACAGGACCGCGGCGAAGAGAGCCTTGGCCGCGGAGTAGCCGGGCAGGCTCGGCGACGGGGAGACGGACGCGACGGCCGCGTCGGCCGCGCGGCGGGCGGCGATCGCGGCGTCGAGGGCGGCCTGGGCGTCGGCGATCTCGGCGTCGGAGACGGCGGGCGCGGGCGCGGCGGCCAGGTCCTTCAAGGCCTTCTCGTAGATCGCGCGGCGCGCGTCCTCGGTCTGCGCGCCGGCGACGATGCTCACGACCGAGTCGACGCGGTCCACGGCCGCCTGCCCGGGCGCCTGCGACGACTCGGCGCTCCCGGAGGCGTCCAGGCGCGCGCCGAGGTCGTCGACGGCGGCCAGCGCCGCGCCGCGGCCGACGTCGACCGAGATCGTCGAGTCGCCGTAGTCGCCGGCGCGGCCGCGCACGGTCAGGGAGACCCGACGGGTCACGCCGCCCTGGAAGGCGGCCAGGATCTCGTTGCGGTCGGCCTCGAGGTCCTCGCCGGCCCAGCGCGCCTCGCGCCCGAAGGAGCCGACGCCGTAGAAGACGTCCTTCTTGCCGTCGGCCGAACGCATCGCGGCGCCGTCGGTCGAGCCGTCGGGAAGGGCCGGCGCGCCGCGGGTCACGGCCGACGGGTACTGGCTCGGGTCGAAGTAGCGGTCGACGGGGTCGTTCATCAGGCCGAAGAGGTCGATCGCGTGCAGGACCGAGCCCAGCGCGCCGCGCGCGAGCGTCGCGCCGCCCTCGCCGCGCCGCGCGTTGACGCGGCCCAGGTAGCCCTGCTGGGCCGGGTCGCGGCCGGTGAAGGCCTCGAGCGGGGTCTGCACGATCCCGCGCGGGATCTCGGTGATCAGGCCCGGCCACTGCGCGGGCGCGTAGCCCCAGTGCGCGGCGGCCGACTCCCCGTCCTGCGCGGCCTGGCGGCTCGCCTCGAGGAGGGGCAGGCCCAGCTCGACCGTCCGCCCGGTCGCCGGGTCGGTCCAGCGCCGCGCGCGCAGGAGGGCCGGCGTCGCCTCGCCGCCCTTCCAGGTCCGGCCCTGGGCGTCCGTGAAGCTCCAGCCGGCGGCCGCGGCGTCGAGCGCCTTGCGGTCGTCGAAGATCCGCGTGACGCGCCCCGACTTGTCGGTCTCCAGCGCCAGCGGCGCGCGCGAGATCCACCGCGTCGGCACGCCGCCGCCGAGCGCGATCGTGCGGTCGGCGACGCGGACCGCCACCAGCGTGCCGTCGTCGGCCAGGCCCCAGGAGACGGCGTCGACGCGCAGGAAGCGCCAGTCGTGGCCCGGGTCCTTCGGGTCCTGCGCCGCCTGCGCGGCCTTCGACAGCTCGTCCTCGCTGAGGTAGACCGCGGCGACCTCGCCGGACGCGTCGAGCGCGAAGCCCCAGGCGCCGAGCTTGAGCTTCAGCCACCCTTCGCGCCGCGCGGCGAGGGCCTCGCCCTCAGCCTCGGCGGCGAGCGCGCGCAGGCCGGCCGCCCCGATGCTCCCGCGCGCGAAGTCCGCCGCGTCGGGCGAGTCCTGCAGGGCCTCGAGCGTCCGGTACTTGCCGGGGGGGAGCGCGTCGCCCGACGTCTGCACGAGCAGGACGAGCTCCGCGGGGTCGCGCCAGCGCGCGGCGACCGCGGGGACCGCGCGGCGCAGGCCGGTGAACGGGTCGGCGGCGGCCTCGAACCAGAGGACGCGCCCCTGCGCCTCGAGGGCGCGCAGGTCCGCCAGCGTCAGCGTCTTCTCGACCTCGCCGGTCCCGGCGAGGCCGCCGCCGCTGAGCGCGACGTCGGCGCCCCGCAGGACCTGCGTCAGCGCCGCCCGCCGC
>JAGWRY010000345.1 GCA_028869495.1 Elusimicrobiota bacterium
CCCGGGCCGGCCTCGGTCGTCCTAGACGAGTTCTCGGAGTTCGCCACGCCGGTCTTCTCGTCTTTCATCGCGACGGTGGGCTCGGCGCGGTTCTGGACGGTGCTCTCGCACCAGGACCTGGGCCAGCTCAAGCGCATCGAGGGGATGTCGGCGGAGGCCTTCCACTCGGCGGTCTTCGCCAACACGTCGGGCTGCAAGGTGTGCTTCCGCACGCCCGCGCCGGAGGACGCGGAGTTCTGGTCGGCGACCTTGGGCACGTACTCGACGGTCAAGGACACGGAGCAGGTCCAGCGCGGGCCGTTGGGGCTGATGATGAAGACGGGCGCGGTCTCGCGCCGAGAGGTCGAGGAGTTCAAGGTCCACCCGAACCTGCTCAAGAACCTGCAGCCGGGGACGGCCTTGATCTACTCGGCGGGGCGGCTGGAGTGCCTGGCCAGGACGGCGGGAGTGGCCCGGCTTTTGGAGGATCGGCCGGTGCCGGACCTGCCCGAGCCCGAGACGAGTCGCCGCGAGGGGCTCGATCTCGCCAAGGAGATGAACGCCGAGTCGCACTTCGACGCGGACGGGCGGCTGGTCGACGCGTAGACGGCGCCGCAAGACGTGAATGGGAGGCCGGTTGAGTCTAACTGGGACACAAGGTCCCGAAACGAAAGGGCCGGGGCAGAGGCCCGGTTCGCATAGGAGGTCTTTGAGCCAGGGAACGATCACGCACGAGAAGAACGACGTTCGGGGCGGTACGGGCGCGCCGACGCTGGCGCGCGCCCGCGAGGAGTTCCGCCTGCGCTGCGACTCGCGCAATCTGTCGGTGGGGACGCTGGCCTGGTACGCGCAGATCCTGGGCGGCCTGGAGCGCTTCCTCGTCCTGCGCTACGAGGTGACCCGCGCCGGCGCGGTGACGCCGGGACACATCCGCGCCTACCTAAGCCAGCTCAGGGCGCGCGCCCTGTCGTCCGAGACCGTGCACCGCACCTACGGCGGCCTGCGCTGCTTCTTTAAGTTCCTGCGCCGCGAGGGCCTCATCCCGAGCGACCCGATGGAACTGGTCGAGCGCCCCAGGCGCGAGCGGCACCTGATCCAGCCCCTCAAGCCCGAGCAGGTCCGCGCCCTGCTGGACCAGGCCGATTCGAAGACCTTCCTGGGCCTGCGGAACAAGGTGCTGATGCTCCTGATGCTCGACTCGGGCCTGCGCCTGTCGGAGGCCTTGCACCTGCGCCTGGGCGGCGTGGACATGGAGGGGAGCACCGTTCTGGTGATGGGCAAGGGCCGCAAGGAGCGGCGCGTCCCCTTCGCCAAGGTCACGCGCCTGGCGCTCGACGCCTACCTGGCCGCGCGGCGCCGCATCCTGGTCCAGTCGGACCGTCTCTTCATCAGCCGGGCGGGAGGGGAGCTGACAGGCCGCCACATCCAGCTCCTGGTCAAGCGCTACGGCGAGCGCGCCGGCATCCGCGGCGTGCGCGTCTCGCCGCACACCCTGCGCCACACCTGCGCGACCCAATACATCCGCAACGGCGGCGACCCCTTCAGCCTCCAGGAGATCCTCGGCCACACGACGCTGGAGATGGTCCGCAACTACGTGAACCTCGCCAGCCGCGACGTGTACGACTCGCACCGGAAGTTCTCACCGATGGACGGGCTCTTCCAGCAAGGCGGATAAGCGGCGCGCGGAATTGTGGCATCGAGGAGGCTCCTTGGGGGGTTGACGCACATTCTCGATGGTGGGCAAAGCAGGAAGGCCCCGGCGCAGAATAATTACGGATATTTATATCCGGCATTAGCGTTGCGTAAGCGTAGTTCGGATGACGACCATGAACCGAATGCGACGAGAGCCGAACATCCGTACCGTCGATTTGGCGGCCCCGGTCCGCCACGCGCTGACTGCCTTGTGCAAGCTGGCGCGGCTCGCGCGCGCGGCCGGAGCCGCCGACTTGGCGCGGGCGGCTCGCGTGCCGCCCGCCGCGCTTTCGAAATCGCTCCAGCGTCTGGCGCGCGCCGGGATCCTCGAGTCCCGCCGTGGCCCGGGCGGAGGCTATCGCCTTGCCGTCGACCCGGCGAAACTCTCCCTGCTGGAGCTGGCCGACTCGCTCGATGTGGAGGACGCTCGCCGCGGCCGCTGCGTTTTGGAGGAGCGTTCCTGCCGGAACGCCGCTCCCTGCGCTTTGCACCGGGCGGCGCGAAGCGCGGACGAGAGACTGCGCCGAGCGCTCGGGCGTTTGACGCTCGCCGAACTGACGAGGTCATGGAGGATCGAGCGCCAGTGACTTCCGCCGACGCGCTTATGACGACGACGCGCGGCGAACCGCATGGCCGCATTGGTCTCTTGAAAAGAACAACCACCGCCGCACCCGCGGAGGGCACCTGGAGGAATTCGACATGATATGGAAGACAGCCGTCGCCATCACCGCCGCCGCCGTTCTCCTTTCCCCGCCCGCGCGAGCCGCCGAGCCCGTGATCGACGCCGTCCTGACGACCGCGCCGAACGTGCCGCCGCCGATCCGGCGGCGCGGGCCCGCCGTGGTGCGCGTGACGTTGACGACCCAGGAGAAGCTCGGGACGCTCGACGAGGGCTTGGGGGACCCGACCCAGTACGACTTCTGGACGTTCAACGGGACGGTCCCCGGGCCGTTTATCCGCCTTCGGGTCGGCGATACCCTGCAGATGACGATCAAGAACCCGGCCGGCAGCGCGATGTCGCACGGGATCGACATGCACGCCGTCGCCGGTCCCGGCGGCGGGGAGGCCGTTCTGCTGGCCAAACCCGGAGAGTCGAAGACCGGGCGCTTCAAGATGCTGACGCCGGGCCTCTTCATCTATCACTGCGCCGCGCCGCCGGTGTCCGATCACATCGCCAACGGCATGTACGGGCTGCTCCTGGTCGAGCCGAAGGGCGGCCTGCCGAAGGCCGACGAGGAGTTCTACGTGATGCAGTCGGAGTTTTACACGAAGGAGCCGTTCGACACGGAGGGCGTGGTCCACTACGATCCGGAGAAGGCCGCGGCCGAGACGCCGACCTACATCGTCTTCAACGGCCGCCTGCGCTCGCTGATGGACGACGACGCGCTGAAGGCGAAGGTCGGCGACAAGGTTCGCATCTTCTTCGGGGACATCGGTCCGAACAAGATCTCGTCCTTCCACGTGATCGGTTCCGAGTTCGAGAACGTCTACCGCGAGGGCGGCTTCCGGAACCCGGAGCACGACATTCAGACGACGCTGGTCCCCGCGGGCGGGGCGACGACCGTCGAGCTGACGCCGCACGTTCCCGGCACCTATATCCTCGTCGACCACGCGATCTTCCGCATGGCCAAGGGCGCCGTCGGTCAGCTGAAGGTGTCGGGCGCCCCGCGCCCCGACATCTACGAGGCGGTCAAGTAGCGTGGCCGCCTCTCGCCGCATGCGGACGGCCGCGCTGGCGCTGCTCCTGGCGCCCGGCGCGGCCGCCCCGGCGCGGGCCGCGCGATTCATCGCGGTGCCCTGGGCCGGGACGGTCCCCTCCGGGCACTACAGCCTCTGGCAGTTCGGGCTCTACGAGCAGAAGGGAAACAAGCATTGGCGCAGCCTGAACCGTCTCGACTTGGGATTGGGAGGGGGCGCGGAGTTCGGCGCGTTCACGATCAGCCCCAAGGGCAAGCAGCCGGATTCCTGGATCAATCTGCAGTGGCAGCCCGTTCCGGAGGGAGAGTTTCTGCCGGCGCTGTCGGTCGGCGTTTGGGATGCGCTGCGAAAGGCTCCTCTGTTCTCGTCTAGAACGGCCGGTCCGTCGCCGTTCTTGGCCGCGGGAAAGACGTTTAAAAAGGGAAGCCGCTACGCCAAGATCGGACTCGACCTGGGGGCGAATCGCCTGGACGGGCTCTCCGGGGGGCTGGACGTGCGTTTCCTGAAAGGGACGGGGGCGATGCTCGAGTTCCAACCCCGGAACCTGCGTCTGCCCGGCACGGACGCCTGGGATGCGGCTCTCTACCAGTGGTTCGGACCGCACGCGCGCGTGCGCGTCTCCCGCATGGGCGGCAACCCGATGATCGACGGACTCTTCGCCTGGTCCTTCGGCGGAGCGGGCCGATCGGACGGCCGCCCGTAGGCGTCTCGGCGCGCGGCGACCGCGCGTCCGTCGCCCAATAGGGGTGGGAGAATTAGAGCTATACTGGATTCGGACGGCGCATGAAGCGGGCTTCAGCGGCACGACGAACGGCGGAGTCCAAGGAGCTTGAAGAGCTTCTGGCGCGCGTGCGCGCCTGCCGCGCGTGCCGCGGCCTGCCGCTCGGCCCGCGTCCCGTCGTTCAGGCGGCCTCGGGGGCCCGGCTCGTGCTGATCGGGCACGCTCCCGGACGGCGCGTTCACGAGACCGGCGTCCCGTGGGACGACTCGAGCGGCGAGCGCTTGCGGCGCTGGCTGGGGATCGCGCGCGAGGAGTTTTACGACCCGGAGAAGGTCGCCGTCGTCCCCATGGGCTTCTGCTACCCCGGGACCGGCCCCTCGGGCGATCTGCCGCCGCGTCCCGAGTGCGCGCCGCTCTGGCACGAGGATATCCTGTCGCGCCTGCCGTCGGACGCGAGACGGGTCCTGATCGGACGCTACGCGGTCGCCGGCTACTTGGGGCCGAAATTCGCCGCCTCGCTGACCTCGACGATCCGTTCCTGGCGCGCTCGCCTTCCGTTCCTGGTCCTGCCCCATCCGTCGGGCCGCAACAACGTTTGGCTGAGTCGAAACCCATGGTTCGAGCGCGACGTCCTGCCTCGGATGCGGCGGCTCGCGCGCAGGGCTCTCGAACGGCGCTAACGCATCAACGGGTCGCGCGCCGTCCAGTCGCCGCCGGTCTGGCGGGCCATGTAGCGGCATCCGCCGAGGCAGTCTTTGAGGCGGACGCAGCCGGCGCAGTCCGGCGGCAGTCTCTGCGGGGAGAGCAGGCTTCTCAGAAACGGGTGCCGCCTCGCGCGGGCGAGGTCGCGGCCGAGGGGGACGTCGATCTCGTAGGTCGGCTTGTAGTAGCCGCGGCAGTCGTAGACGAGGCGGCTGGCGCCCTCCGCGAGGGGATTCGCGGCGAAGAGGACCCCGTCGTCCAGGACATCGTCGAGGCAAAGCGGCACGGCGTTGCCGATCTGGGCGCGGATTCCGCGGGCGGCGAGTCCGGAGAGGAACCGCAGCGCGTCCAGGAACTCCGCCCGCGTCAGCCCGTACTCTCCGCCGGCCGCGGAGGCGGGGGCGTGGAGCGGGCGAGTCGGAATCCAGCTCGTTACGCCGGCGCGCTTCAAGACGGAGACGTAGTCCTCGCGTCGGGACAAGAGCGTGCGCGAGACGATCGTATTGACCCGCACGTCCGGCACTTTCGAGCCGGCGAGATTGCGCAAGTTGTCGAGTTTCGCGGCGAAGCGCCTGCCGCCGCCGGTCAGGCGTTCCTCGGTCTCCGCGTCGCAGCCCTGCACGGACACCAGCACGCTGTCCGCGAGGCGCTCCAGTCGGGCGAGCGCTCGGCGTCCGAGGAGGACTCCGTTCGTGTTGAGGAAGACGGCCAGCCCCGATTCCTTCGCGTAGTCGAGCAGGGAGTAGATGTCCGCGCGCACGAGCGGCTCCCCGCCGGTGAAGCGGACCGTCTTCACGCCCGCGCCCGCGGCCTCGTCGATGACGCGGCGCAGTTCGTCGGCGGAAGGCTGGACGCGGCGAGAGCCCCCGAAGACGCAGACCGTGCAGCGGAGATTGCAGAATCCCGTCGTTTCGATGGCCACCTCCTCGAGATGATCGGGGATCGGCGTCAGCCAGGCGCGCAGGGCGGCTTCTCCGGCCGCGTCGGAGCCGGGCGGCGGTCCCGGGCAGAGTCCGGCAAAGCGGCAGGACCCGCAGAAAGGGGCGGGACGCCCGTCCGCTCCGGGGCGCAGATGCTCGCGGGCGTCGGGCATGAAGCACGGGGGGATTCCGTGGATCAGGACGGCGCGCTTGTTTTCGATCGCGCCGAGGAGAGCGTACAGGAGCGCGCGCGCGGCGGCGAGGCGAGCCGGTCGGCGTGGATCGAGAAAGCTCGTCCCCGTCTCGATCCGCACGGCTCGTCCGACGACCCGGAGTCGGAGGCCGAGCGCGGCGAGCCTCCTCGCGAGGTCGGATCCGTCGGGGCGCGCGCCGGCGGCGCTCATCGGTCGCCGGCGGGGGGGAGCTCCCGGACGGGAACGAACTCGTCCCAGCCGAAGAGCTCGGCGTACTCCCGCCAGGGCCCTTCGCAGACGGCGTCGTACACGCATTCCCGGCAGCGCGGACCCTTGGCTTTCCCTTCGCTCCGCCGCGCGCGCGTGTAGTCCTCGACGACCTGCGCCGCGTCGAAGATCTTCGTGGTCGGGATGATCCTCTCGGCGACGCACTCCTCGTAGCCGGACATGAAGCAGTACGGAATGGCCTCGGTCATCGCCCGGCGTCCGGCGCGCAGGCCGACGTCGAGCCCACGCTTGACCCAAGGCTCGATCTCGCTCTTGCGCGGCGTGATCCACTCCTTGTTTTGGCCCGCGTGTCCGGTCAGATGGATGAAGGCGAACTGGTATTGGTCGACCCCGAGGGAGACGAGCAACTGCGCGATCTCCGGGAGCAGGCGAAAGTTCTCCGCGGTGATGACCGTGTTGGTGATCACGCGCTGGCCGAGGCTCTTCAGGACGCGGATGCCCGTCACGGTCTGCAGGAAGCTCCCCGGAGCGCACGTCAGGCCGTCGTGAACCTTGGGGGACGGGCCGTGGAGGGAGGGGCCGAATTCGTCGACGCCGGCGTCGATCAGGGCCCGGACAAACTTCTCGTAGCAGAAGGCGCGTCCGTTCGACTGAATCTGGATCGAGGCGTAGCCGAGGCTCTTCGCGTAGCGGACGAGTTCCAGCAGACCGGAGTGGAGAGTCGGCTCTCCTCCGGTGAAGACGACCCCGTCGGCGCCCGAGCGCCGCCCGTCTTCCAGCGACGCGCGCAGCTCGTCGAGCTCCTTGGCGGGGAGCGTCTTGCGTTTGTCTCCCTGGACGCAGAAGCTACAGTGGTTGTTGCAGCGGAAGCCGACTTTGAGATCGATCCTTTCGATCACAGCGACCTCTGGTACGCGCTGCCGTCCTCGGGCCGCCTCAGCCAGCGGCGAAAGAGAGTCTCGTTCTTCGGATTCTCGAGCTTCTCGAAGAGAAGATCCAGGATGCCTTTGTGGATGCGGCAGCGGCTGTTGGAAGGCATGTGCCCCATGATGTCGCCTTGCTCGACGTAGCATTGGATGGGGCAGATGCCGCAATAGGGTTTGTAGGCGCAGCGCGAGCAGTCGGGCTGCGCGTCCAGACAGGACGCCACGGCCAGGGCCCGGACCGCCGGATGCGCGACGGTCTCCCGACGCGTGCCGGAGCGGACGCTGCCGATCCTGAACGACTCGTCGCCCATGCGGGAGAGCATCCGGCCCTCGTCGCACGTGTAGACGCTCCCGTCGAAGTTGTAGGCGAGCTGACCGATGCCCGCTCCGCACGGCGAGCGGATGTCGAGGAAGTTGGGGTCCTCGTCGCTCAGGATCTTGGCCAGGAAAAGCCGTGCGGACTGCTCGACGAACGGGCGGTCGCGATTGAGCTCCAGCACGCGCGCGAAGGCTTCGCGATAGAAGGCAAGAAATTCCTCCGGGGCGTAGCCGATGCGTTCCCAAAGCCCGCGCGCCAGCCCCAGAGGGCTCAGGCTGCGCAGGAATATCCCCCCGGCGCCGACGCGCGCGTATTCGTCGACGATCTCCCGCGCGCGGGGGAGCGAGCGGCGAGTCACCGTCAGGAGAGCTTCGATGCGCGAGCGTCCCGGCCCGGCGCGCTCGGAAATTCTCCGAAACCAGCGCGTCGTCCGCTCGTGGCTGTCGCCGCCCGAGAAGAGCCGATTCGCGTTGTGAAGATCTGCGGGCCCGTCGAGGGACGTGCAGAGGCCGACGCCGTTGTCGAGGAGGAAGTCGAGCTTTTCATCGTCCATCAGGCTCAGGTTCGTGACGAGGCTCAGGCCGAGCGAGGTCCCGGTCTCGGCGCCCTTCGCGCGCGCGTACTCGACGATGAAGCGGACGACGGGCCAGTTCGCGAGGGGCTCGCCGCCCTGGAACTCGATCGTGAGCGCGGGACTCGCGCTCTCGAAGATGCGATCGACGACGAGCCTGGCCGTCTCTGGGGTCATGTCGACGCCCTTGTCGCTCATCCGGCCCGCGCTCGCCTGGCAATAGAGGCAGCGGTGATCGCAGCGAAGGGTCACGACGATGATGTGCAGGGTCGGTCCCTGCCAGAGGTAGCGCCCGCGCGCGCGCCAGGCTTCGGCGAGGTCCTCGAAGTCCATCCGCTCGGCGAGGAAGCCGTCGCGCGCGAGGGCCTCCAGGAGATCCGGCGGCCCGTCGAGCGAGCCGGCGGCGAAGGAGCGGAACTCCGCGTCGGTCATCAGGCGATGGCGGCCGAAGTCGTTGGTGATCAGAATCCGCCGCCCGAGCCGGCGGAAGCGGAAGAAAGCCGGCTTGGCCCCCGCGGCCGCCGCGGGAGCGCGGCGCCTCACGCAGGCTCCGTCCCCGGCGCCTGCGCGAGGCCCCCGCAGGCGGCGGCGGCCCGCCGGCGGCGCCGCAGGCCGCGGGCCGCGATCATCTCCTGAGTTCCGGTCGAGCAGTAGTAGACGGAGAGATGGCTCGCGCGCCGCAGGGCGAACAGAAGCAATTCGAGCGCCGCCTCTCCGCTCTCGGCGGTCGGCCGCCACAGCAGATGGCGGGAGGAGTCCTCCAGAGGCGTTTGTCCCTCGCCGACGACGCGCGCGCTGTTCTCCGCGCAGAGGAAGAGCTCGTGGATGTTCAGGAACGGCACCCGCAGTGCGTCGAGATCGAGCACCAAGCGCTCGAGTCGCTCCCGGTCCTCGGGGATCACCGGAATCTCGACGGACACGTCCTCGAAGATCCGGCGCGCCAGCGCGATCGGGGCGAGGTCATAGTCGCGCGCCGCGGCGTCGAATCGGATTCCGTCGAGTCCGGCGTCCTGAAGACGGCGCAGGAGCGCCTCGTCGGCGCGGTCGCCGTTCGTGTAGAGGTCGACGAGCGGGGCCGGACGCATGGTCTTCAGGGCGGACAGCAGACGTAAGACCCGCTCCGGGAACATCAGAGGCTCGCCGCCGGAGAGCCCGACGCTGCGCAGGCCGTAGCGCCGCACGATCTCCGCGGCCTCCTCGGGCTCGCGCACGGGAATGCCGTGGACGACGAGCTCGTCCTTGCGCGGCTTCTGGTTGAAGCAGAAGAAGCAGTCGCGCGTGCACAGGCCGGTCACGTAGACGTTGGTTCCCTTCCCGGCGACGCAGGAGCGGCAACCCGGGGGCAGGCGGCGCGTGTAGAGGGTCATGTGCTCGAAATCCCCTTTGATCCCCGCCTCCTCGAGCTCCTCGAGCAGGCCGCGCAGGCGCTCGACTCGCTCCTGGGACGGCTCGACGCCGGGGAGGGGCTCCGCGGCGCGCGCCGCCTTGCGCGCGTACCACGACAGGGGATCCGGCTTCGTCGTCGATCGCTTCATGCGTCCAGGATACCCCCGTCCTGGCGCTAAAATCCTGCGCCAGCGCATAATTGGCCGCGGGTTCTCCTGCTACTCTAGACCCGCCGGCCGTCGGGCCGCAGGGAGGAATCGCATGGACAACGAGGTGGTGGTCGACGTGAGGGCGATGGAGCCGAGGGAGAGGCACCCGCGCATCTTCAAGGCCTGGGAGAATCTGGCGGTCGGGGACGCGCTGAAGCTCGTCAACGACCATGATCCGAAGCCGCTCTTCTACGAGTTCAGCGCCGAGCGCGCGGGAGAGTTCGAATGGACGGCGGTGGAAAAGGGGCCGGAGCGCTGGTCGGTCTTGATCAAGCGCGTGGCGGCCGCGACGTCGCACGCGCCCGATGCCGCCGCGCCGCGGCCGTCATGGGCCGGGGACGACGGCGCGGAGGTCGTCGACGTCCGCGAAGACCTGCGCGCCGGACGGGAGCCGTTCCAGACGATCATCCGGGCGGCAGAGAAGACCGCGGAGGGGCGGGTCTTCGTCCTGAGGGCGACCTTTGAGCCGAAGCCGCTGTATAAGCTCCTGGGCAACAAGGGCTTCGAGGCCTGGCCCGAACGCCTGGCGGACGAGGACTGGCGGGTCTATTTCCGCCGGAAGCCGGCCGGTCGCGGCTGCGGTTGCGGGGGGCATGGGCATTCGTAAAGGTTGTATCATCGGGTCGTGGACCCGTACCTTTCGCGCCTGTCGTTTTTGAAGGGCCTCGGCGCCGCGGACTTGGAGCGCGTTTCGCGCGCGTTCCTTCTGCGGCGCCGGGCCCGCGGCGAGGTGGTCTTCTCGGAGGGCGCGCCGGCGGACGCCGCCTACCTTCTCCGCTCCGGACTCGTCAAAGCGGTGAAGCTGTCCCCGAAGGACGATCCGGTGATCCTCGAGATCATCGTGCCCGGCCATCTGTTCGGGATGATGCCGGTTCTCGACCGCAGACCCTACCCGGTGGACGCGGTCTGCCTCCAGGATTGCGAGGTCTACCGCATCCGCGCCGCCGATTTCGCGGAGCTCCTGCGGCGCCATCCGCCCTTCTCGCAGGCGGTCTACGGCGAGGTCGGCGAGCATCTGCGGCACTCGCAGGCCTTGCGCGCTCTGGTCAAGGAGCCGGCCGAGCGGCGCATCTCGTACATCCTGTGGCTGCTCTCCTCGACCCTCGGCCCCGAGATGCACCTGGGCCGGGAGGAAGTGGCGGACATGGCGGGAACGACCGTCGAGACCGCGATACGCGTGCTCGGCCGTTTGCGCGCTGACGGCCTCATCGAGGCGCGCTGGAAGCGCATCAAGGTCCTCAAGCCGGACGCCCTGCGCGGCGGCCTGGCCTAGAGGCCGCCGACAATACCTGCGCTCGCGCAGGTTTTTCCCTCGCCCCGCGCGCTATCCTGGGGGCATGAGCGAAAAGAAAGAGGAAGGGCGGACGATCCATCTCGACGTCAACGGCCTGGAGCCGCCGGAGCCGATGGTCCGCATCTTGGAGGCCGCTTCCGCGCTGGGTTCGGGAGACGCGCTCGTCGTCGAGCACTTCCGCGAGCCGGTGCCGCTCTACGCGCACCTGGAGGCGGCCGGCTTCACACACGAGATCGCGCGCTTGAGCGAGAGCCGCTGGAGGCTCACCGTCCGGCGCGGGCGGTAGGATGCCGCGTCTTCCACTTCGGCCGGCCCCCGCGGCGGGAGGGCGGCGGTGAAGGTCGTCTTCCTGAATCCGCAGCAGGAGATGTGCGCGATCCAGTGCCTTTCGTCCGTGTTGAGAAGAGCGGGTCATCGGACCGCGCTGGTCAACGATCCGAACCTCTTCGACAATTCCTACGTCCACCATCCCCGGCTGGCCGCGCTCTTCGACGAGACGGAGAGGATCGTCGAATCGATCGCGGCCGAGAATCCGGACCTCGTCGCGGTGTCCGTCGTCACGGACGACTTCAAGTGGGCGCTCAAGTGGGCCCGCCGGATCAAGGCGCGCCTGGCGCTGCCGATCGTCTTCGGCAACGTCCATCCGACCTACCATCCCAAGGAGGTCCTGCGGCAGGACTGCGTGGATTTCATCGTCCGCGGCGAGGGCGAGCTCACGATGCTCGAGCTGGCCGAGGCGCTCGGGGGCGGCCGGGACCTGCGACGCGTGCTCGGCCTCGGGTACAAGGACGGAGGGGAAATCCGGATCAATCCGATGCGCCCGCTGATCGAGGACCTCGACGTCCTGCCTTTCCCGGACAAGGACCTCCACTACGACCGGATGCCGTACCTGAACTTCGGCTATACGACGATGTCGGGGCGGGGCTGCCCGTATCGCTGCACGTTCTGCGACAACAACACGTCGCGCTCGGTGCACAGGAGCGAGTCGGGCCGCGTGCAGAAGTGGACGCGACGGCACAGCCCGGAGTACGTCGTTCGCGAGATCCTTTGGGCCAAGGAGCGCTACGGGATCGCGCATGTCCGATTCAACGACGAGGACTTCAGCTACGACAAGCGCTGGACGCGCGAGTTCTGCGCGCTTTACAAGGAGAAGGTCGGCGTTCCGTACTCGGCCTGGGTCTATCCGAACACGATCGACCGCGAGATCGCGCGCCTGATGGCCGACAGCGGCTGCGACACGGTCGAGATGGGCGTCCAATCCGGTTCTGAGCACCTGCGGATCGACCTGCTGCACCGGCATACGAAGGACGAGCAGGTCGTCGAGGCGATGGAGGCCCTCGACGCGGCCGGCATCCGCGCGAAGGTGGACGTGATCCTGGGGTTGCCGACCGAGACGAAGGCGGACCTGGACGCGACGGTGAGACTGCTGAGCCGCATCCGGCCGTGGAACGTGTTCGCTTTCTGGCTACGCTACTACCCGGCGACGGAGATCTTGTCGATCGTCAAGGAGCGCCGCCTTTTGACCCCCGAGCAGATGAAGGAGCTCGACGCGGAGGAGCGCGCGCGCGCGATCGCCGACTCGGACGGTCCGGCTTCGGGTTTCTGGGCTCCCAACGTGTCCCAGGAGAGTCCCGCGCCCCGCTACCTCGCCTTCATCGTCCTGATCCCGATCCTCCCTCGAGCGTTCGTCGACTTCGCTCTGCGCTTCGACCTCATCAAGCTCCTCCCGGGCTTCCTGAACGGCTTTTTCCTGTCGAACCTCTCCCAGATCCTGCGGCCCGACCCGACGGGGGAGTTCCGGGTCAGGGGGAGGCGGATGCTGCGCGCCGAGGGCTGGGGACTGCTGAAGAGGACCTTGCGGCGCCTGCTCCCGCGCCGCCTCGCGCGCGGGAAAACATGCGCCAGCGCATGTTGTCCGCCCGGCGGAGGCGCTATCCTTTGAGCATGACCGCCGCTCCCGCTCCGCCGATCTCGGCCGCTGGGCTCGCCAAGTCGCCCCCCATCGACCTCCCGATGCGTCACTTCGTCTCGGCGGCGGTCGCCTTCTGGATCTTCGCGGCGGCACTGGCCGGGGGGACGGGGCGGTTCTTCGGCTTCGACTTCCAGGCGAAATGGGTCCTGGGGCTGGTCCACATCATGACCCTCGGCTGGATCACGATGACGATGTTCGGCGCGATCATCCAGCTGTCCGCCGTCCTCTGGGAGACGCCGGTCGCCTGGCCCGGCGCCGTGCGCGGCGCGTGGTGGGCGTTCACGCTCGGGCTGATCGGTTTCGTCGCCGAACTCTGGTCGGGCGGGAGCCGCTACTGGATCCCGGCAGCGCTCCTCTTCGGCGCGGTCGTCGTCTACCTCGCGTGCTTCGTGCGCACGATGGCCGCCGCGCCGCGCCTCGATTGGACGGCGCGGCATCTCGCGGTGTCCGTCTCCTGCCTGGCCGCCGTCGTGACGCTCGGGTTCTTGATGGCATGGGATCGCGATCGAGGAGTCCTGTTCCGCGATACGACCGGCGCGCTGATCGCGCACGTGCACCTCGCCCTCGTCGGCTGGGTGACGCTGACCGTCGTCGGGGTTTCTTACCGTCTCGTCTCGATGTTCGCGCTCTCGCACATCGAGTCGAAGACGCCCGGACGCCTGGCCCTGGCGCTTGCCTGCGCGGGCTTGGGCGGCCTGGCGCTGGACGGCTTGTTCTTCGGACGTCGGCTCATGCCGCTCTGGGCCGGTCTGCTGGCCGGCGCGTATCTCTCCTATGCCTGGCAGATGCGCGCGATCTTTTCGGCGCGTCATCGCCGCATCGATCCGGCGCTCGCGTACACGCTCCTCGCGCTGGTCGGCGGGGCCCTTTGGACCGTCCTCGGGGTCTTGCTGGCCTGCGGGATGCTCCCCGAAGAGTCCCACGTCTTCGCGGCCTACATATATGCCTGCCTCATCGGCTGGGCCACGCCTTTCATCCTGGGCCAAATCCACAAGATCGTGCCCTTCCTGGTCTGGCTGCACATCTTCGGCCGTCGGCCTTGGAGCGCCGAAAAACCGCCGCCGAAGATGACGGATCTGGCGAGCGAAAGGCTCGCTTGGGCGGAATTCTTCGCCGTCGCGCCCGCCGTTCTTCTGGGCGTCGCGGGCTTCCTGGCCGAGTCTCGGCTCGTGCTGGAAGCGGGCTCGTTGTTTCTGCTGGCCGGCGCGACGCTCTACGTCTCGAATACGGCCTTCACTCTGTCGTTTCTCGTTCGGGAGGGCGGATGGACAGGGACAAGCTCGCGGTCCTGACGGCTCTGCGCGCGGTCGTCGATCCCGAGGTCGGGCTCGACATCGTGAACATGGGCCTGCTCTACGGTCTGGAACTCACGCCGGCGCGGATCACCGCGCGCCTGACCTTGACGTCTCGGGGGTGTCCGCTGGGCGAGACGATCCTCGGGATGGCCCAAGACGCGCTGGAGGGCGTCGCCGGCGAGCGCGAAGTCCGCCTGGTCCTGAGCTGGGATCCGCCGTGGTCCCCGCGGATGCTGTCCGAGGCGGGCCGGCGGTACTTGGACGGGTATTAGCCGGGCCGCGGCGGTTCGTCGGCCGCATAACCTGCCGGGACCGGCCGGCCGTGCCGGAAGAACTTCTGTGTCATGATGTTCTCGTTTGAGAGCAGCCGGCAGACCAAGTAGGAGGCCGAGCAGGCGGTCAGGAGAGGCATGAAGGCGCGGACGCGTCCTGTCGTCTCCACTGCGAGCATCATCGCCGAAAGGAAAGCTCCGGAGATGCCCCCGAAAAAGGCGGCCAGCCCCACGAGCGCCGCCGCGCGCGGCTCAAGGGCGGCGGTGTGGAACGCCGCGGCGAAAACCCGAGCGAAGCCCGCGCCGGCGCCGGCGCCGACGAGCAGAAGCGGCGCCAGAGTCCCGGAGGACGTCGCGCTGGCGACGCCGAGAATCCAGGCCGACAGCTTCAACGCGCCGATCCTGACGGCCTGCGCGGGGCTCAAGCCCCCGCCCAGGATCCGTTCGATGACGCCGTACCCCGGCCCGAATACGCGCGGGTCGAGCCAGCCGAGCAGGCCGACGCCCAGCGCGCCGGCGGCGGGGGTCCACACCCAGCGGATAGGCAGCCGCTCGAATCCCCTCTCGATCAACGCCACGGCGCGGACGACGGCGACGGCCAGCAGGCCCATGAAAAGGCCCAACGCGGCGTAGGATGCGAAGACGGAGCCCGACGGGGTCGCGAGCGCGGGGATCGCGAACAGCGGCCCCGGGCCGATGATCCTCTCCCGCAGGGCGGCGGCGGCGGCGCTCGCCAGAGAGACCGGGATCAACGAGCGCGGGTGGAACTCGAAGAGCAGGAGTTCGACGGCGAGCAGGACCGCGGCGATCGGCGCGCCGAACGCGGCCGACAGGCCCGCTGCGGCGCCGGCGGCCAGCAGGATCTTCCGTTCGATCGGTGAGGCCGCCAGGCGCTGGCCGACCAGCGAGCCCAGCGCGCCGCCGGTCGCGATCACGACTCCTTCCGCGCCGAACGGCCCGCCGGTCCCGATCACGACGGCCGTCGAGAGGGGCTTGAGCGCCAGAATCCTTGGCGGGACCCGGCTTTCGTTGAAGAGGACCTGCTCCATCGCCTCCGGAATCCCGTGGCCCTGGATCGCGCGGCTGCCGTAGCGCGCCATCAAGCCGACGATCACCCCGCCGACGACCGGAACCAGGATCACCCACGCGCCGAGGTGATGATGAGCGGCCGTGACCGGGGCGCTCGACAGACGTCCGTAGAAGGAAATATTCGTGATGACCGCGATCAGCCAGAGGATGGCCTTGGCTCCGAAGGCCATCAGGCCGCCGAGGAGCGTCGCGAGGGCGGACACGGCGAGCAGGCGGCGCGGGGGCAGGCGCGGGGCGCTGGCCATGCGAAGATTGTAGCGAACATTCGCCCTCCGAGGAGGTCGCCATGTGGTGCGGCCGCGTCATCTCCTTGCGCCGATCGAGCATGCCTGCTAGACTATCGGCGTCATACCCGGCTCTTTGCGAACGAGTCGTTCCCACCATCTCACGAGTTCGCTTTCCTGGCGGATTTTTGAGCGGCGGGGCGAGCAAGGCAAAATAAAAAAGCGCTGATGTTATCAGCGCTTTCATCGTGCGGGACTTCGGATTCGG
>JAGWRY010000346.1 GCA_028869495.1 Elusimicrobiota bacterium
AGCAGGCCGCGCAGCACCGACTCGACGGGCCCGACGCCGTGCCCGCCCGAGGCCTGCAGCACCGCCGGCCTCCCGGCGGTCAGACCGAACGCGCGGCGCGCCGCGTCCCGGTCCGCGGGGACCGAGAAGGCCGGGTCGATCGGGATGCCGGTCTCGCGGATCGCGTCCGCCGGGACGCCGTGGCGGCGCAGCGACGCCGCGGCCAGGGGGCCCGCGACGCAGTAGCGCTCCACCGGCGCGTGCGCCCAGAGCCGGTGCGCGTCGTAGTCGGTCACCGCGACCATCTGGGGCGCCGTCATGAGCCCGCGTCGCCGCAGCGCGCAGGCCAGCTCCGGGGCCAGGAAGTGGGTGTGCACGACCGCGTCCCAGCCCCCGCGCTCCAGCAGGCTCACCAGCTCCGCCGCCCCCCAGCGCTGGACCGCGCGGCGCAGGCGCTCGCCGAGCGCGCCGTCCCGCGCCGGACGGTCGGTCAGGTCGAAGAGCAGGCCGAAGAGGGCCGGGGCCTTCTCGACCAGCTGGAGGTAGCCCTTGCCGTAGACGCGCTTGAACGCCGGGCGCGCCAGGTCCAAGGCGTCCACGACCGCGACCCGCGCGTCCGGCGCCTCCAGCGCCAGCGCCTTCGCGACCGCCGACGCGGCGCGCGCGTGCCCGGCGCCGACCGACGCGTGCAGGACCAGGACGTTCTCGTTCATGCCGCCGCCTCCTCGCGCGGGGCGGCGCCCTCGCGCTCGCGCGTCCAGTCCAGCAGGGACAGCGTCCCGTCGAAGTCTTCGACGAGCGCCGTGCAGCTCTCGACCCAGTCGCCGTCGTTGCAGTAGAGGACGCCGCCCGCGTCGCGGATCTCGGCGTGGTGGATGTGCCCGCAGACGATCCCGTCGAGCCCGCGGCGGCGCGTCTCGGCCGTCATCTCGTCCTCGAAGCTTGCGATGAACTCGACCGCGTTCTTGACCTTGTGCTTCAGGTACTTCGACAGCGACCAGTACGGCAGGCCGAACAGGCGGCGCCCGGAGTTGAACCAATGGTTGACCCGGAGCGCGGCGTCGTAGGCCCAGGAGCCGAGCACCGCGACGATCTTCGCGTGGCGCACGACCCCGTCGAACTGATCGCCGTGGACGACGAGCAGGCGCCGCCCGTCGGCGGTGACGTGCACGGCCTCGAGAAGGACCTCGACGCCGCCGAAGTGCATCCCGGCGAAGTCGCGCAGGGCCTCGTCGTGGTTGCCGGGGACCAGGATCACGCGCGCCCCCTTGCGCGCCTTGCGCAGGAGCTTCTGCACGACGTCGTTGTGGCTCTGGTCCCAGTAGTGCCAGGACGTCTTCAGGCGCCAGCCGTCGATCACGTCGCCGACGAGGTACAGCACGTCGCTCTCGTTGCGCTTCAGGAAGTCGAGCAGGTAGGCGGCCTTGCAGTCGCGCGTGCCGAGGTGGATGTCCGAGATCCAGATCGCGCGCCAGCGGCGGGGCTCGTCGTCGTCGCTCTTGCCGTGCTTCATGGCCTCAGTATAGGCGCGCGCCCCGCCCCCCGCCATGGACGGCGCTCGACGCGCGCGTCACGGGCGCGTGACGGGGGCCGAACGGCCCGTCCTCCGACGGGACGAAGGGCCCGGAGCGGCGCCGCCGGACGGCGGTAGAATGTCCCGGTGAAGATCTTCTCCGCCCTCCTCGCCCTCCTGCTCGCCGCCCCCGCCCTCGCGCAGGTGCGCGGTCTTCCCCCGTCGGCCGGCGTCGCCGCCGAGTCGGCCGCCGTCCCGACCGAGGCCGCCGCCCTCGAGCTCCAGCTGGACGCCGGCCGCCTGTACGGGGCGCTCGCCGGCGTCCACGCCCGGGCGCT
>JAGWRY010000347.1 GCA_028869495.1 Elusimicrobiota bacterium
ACGCCTACCACAAGGGCGACTGGAAGAAGCGCAAGGGCTTCCGCTGGAACGCCTTCCTCAACAGCGTGAAGACGAAGATCCCCGCCGCTCTGCGCTGAGCGGAAGACCGCGATGGGTCGGGTCTTCTCCGACCTCCGGACCGCGGACTACGGCGCCTCGGGACACCTCGAGGCGCCGTTTCGCGTCCGGAGGAGCTTCGAACTCCTGAAGGCGGCCGGCCACGCGCCGGAGCTCCCCCCCGCCGCGGCGGGCCCGGGCGACGCCGCGCTCCTGCACGGCGACGCGCACTGGCGCGCGCTCGAGACCGGAACCTTCGAGGACCCCGACACTCCGAAGTTCCCGGGCATCGCCGGACTCGCGCTTTTGAGCCTGTCCGGCGCCTTGTCGGCCGCCGATGCGGCGCTCGCCGGCGCGCCCGCCTTCTCTCTGATGCGCCCGCCCGGACATCACGCCGGCAAGGACAAAGTCGCCGGATTCTGCTATCTCAACAACGTCGCCCTCGCCTGCGCGCGCCTCCAGGCCGCCAAGCCCGACCTCAGGATCGGGATCGTGGACTTCGACGTGCATCACGGCGACGGGACGGAGTCGCTCGTCCTCGGACGGCCGGGGATCTCGTTCGCGTCGATCCACCAGTCCCCCCTCTATCCGGGCACCGGCTTGAAGAGCCGGGAGAACTGCCTGAACGTCCCCCTCCCCGAGGGCACGAACGGCGACGAATATTTGCATGCGTTCGAGCCGGCCTTGGAGCGAGTGCTCGCCTCCAAGCCCGACGTTCTGGCGGTCTCGGCCGGCTTCGACGCGTACAAGGACGACCCGCTCGGCGGCCTCAAGCTCGACCGCGCGACGTATCGCCGCCTCGGCTCCCTGCTCGCGCAGACGGGCCTGCCGCGCTTCGCGGTCCTCGAAGGCGGCTACGCGGGCGACCTGCCGCGCCTGATCGAGTCCTTCCTCGGCGGCTTCTTCTGACCCCGCGGGCGGGGTTTGCTAGAATCCCGCCATGATCGATTTCGACCCGAACGGCGCGGCGGACGGCGGCGGCGGCGTCTTCGGCCTGCCCCACACCGAGGACGAGGCGGCGATGGTCCTGCTGCCCGTTCCCTGGGAGGCGACGGTCTCCTACGGCGCCGGCGCGTCGAAGGGACCGTCGGCGATCCGCGCGGCCAGCGGACAGATCGACCTCTTCGACGGCGACGTGCACCGCCCGTACGAGCCCGGGATCTTCATGCGCGCGGAGTCGCGCGAGGTCCGCGCCTGGAACAAGACGGCGAAAGCCGCCGCGCAGAAGGTGATCCGCGCCGGAGGACGCGCCGACATGCCCGCCCTGCGCCGGGCCCTGAAGACGGCCAACGACCTCGGCGGCCGGCTCAACGAGTGGGTCCGCCGCGAGACGAAGGACCTGATGGCCGCCGGGAAGATCGTCGGCGTCGTCGGCGGCGACCACTCGGTCCCCTACGGCGCCTTCCAGGCCGCGGCCGAGACGCACGGCGCTTTCGGGCTCCTGCACTTCGACGCGCACGCCGACACCCGCGTCGCCTACGAGGGCTTCTCCTGGTCGCACGCGTCGATCATGTACAACGCGATGGAGAACATCCCGCAGATCTCGCGCCTGGTCCAGGTCGGCATCCGCGATTACTGCGAGCAGGAGGCCGAGTTCCTGCACGCGCTGGGCGGCCGCGCCAAGGTCTTCTTCGACCGCGACCTCGACGCGCGCCGCTTCGTCGGCGAGTCCTGGACGAAGACCGCCGGGGCGATCGTCGAGGCCCTGCCCGAGAACGTCTGGGTCACCTTCGACATCGACGGGCTGGACCCGAAGCTCTGCCCGCACACGGGGACCCCGGTGCCCGGCGGCCTCGATCTCGCGCAGGTCGGCCACGTGCTGGGCCTGGTCGCGCGCTCGGGCCGCCGGATCCTCGGCTTCGACCTCGTCGAGGTGGCGCCCGCCCCCGGCGGGCGCGACGAGTGGGACGCGAACGTCGGGATGCGGCTCCTTTATAAGCTTGCGGCCTGGACTTTCGTCAGCCGCGGACTGCGCAAGCCCCGCGCCTAGATCCGCTCGAAGTTCCGGCCCTTCTCCCAGTCGGTGACCGCGCGGTCGTGCGCGGCGGCCTCGGCCTTGGCCGCGTGGAGGTAGTGCTCGAAGACCTCGTCGCCGAAGGCGGCGCGCGCGGCCTTCGAGCGCTCCAGCTCGCCGATCGCCTCGGCCAGCGTTTTGGGCACCGGCAGGACCTCGGCCTCGTAGGCGTTGCCCTCGAGGGCGTCCGGCGGCTCGATCTTGTTCTCGATGCCGTGCAGACCGGCCGCGACCGTCGCGGCGAAGGCGAGGTACGGGTTCACGTCCGCGCCCGGGATGCGGTTCTCGATGCGCAGGGAGTTCCCCTCCCCGACGACGCGGAAGCCGCAGGTGCGATTGTCGCGCGCCCAGGCGATGCGCGTCGGCGCGAAGGTCGCGGCCTGATACCTTTTATAGGAATTCGTCGTCGGCGCGAAGAAGACGGAGAGCTCGCGCGCGAGCGCCATCTGCCCGCCGAGAAACCAGCGGAAGTGCTTCGACGGCTTGCCCCCTTCCCAGAACGCGGACTTCTTGCCGGACCGGTCCCACAGGCTCGCGTGGATGTGGCAGGACGAGCCGGCCAGGCGCGAGTCGAACTTCGCCATGAAGGTCAGCGCGCAGCCCCTCTGCATCGCGATCTCCTTGGCGCCGTGCTTGTAGAGCGTGTGCCGGTCGGCCATCTCGACGGGCCCGGCGTACTCCAGGTTGATCTCGTGCTGGCCCGGCCCCCACTCGCCCTTCGAGCACTCGACGGGGATCCCCGACGCCTCCATCTGGTTGCGGATCTCGCCGATCACGTGCTCCTCGCGCGTGCCCTGCAGGATGTGGTAATCCTCGATGTAGGAGCCGTGGTGCTCGAGACCCGTCCAGTTCTTCTTCGCGGCCGACTCGTAGGTCTCGCGGAACAGGTAGAACTCGAGCTCGGACGCCGTCTTCAGCGTGAAGCCGTACTCCCAGGCGCGCAGAAGCTGGTCCTTGAGGACCTGGCGCGGCGCGACTTTGATCGGGCGGCGCCGGTCGTCGGCGACGTCGCAGATCACGAGCGCGCTGCCGGGCAACCAGGACAGTTTCTTCCACGTCGCGTAGTCGGGGACGAGCTCGAAATCCTGGTAGCCCTTGTCCCAGCTGGTCAGCCGGTAGCCGGGCACCGGGTCCATCTCCATGTCGACGGTGAGAAGATAGGCGCAGGCGTGCGTGCCGTGCGCGGCGGCCGTTTCGGCGAAATGACGCGCCGTCATGCGCTTGCCCATCCAGCGCCCCTGCATGTCGGGCAGCGCCAGGATCACCGTGTGGATCTCCCCCTTCTTGATCTCGGCCAGCAGCGCGTCCGCCTTTTTCGTGTCGCTCATGGCCCTGAGTGTAAGAAAAAGAACCGGGGCTGTCCAGGGGCCGCCGCCGCGGCACATTAACAACTATAAACAACACTATATGATAAAATAAGATTGTATTTATTTATAAATGGACTCATGATTGCGCTTGACACGAACGATGGGACATGTTAGGATACCATCGGTTTTCACGTTTGAACTAATGATATGGAAATGAGCCTCAGTTTTCACGTTTGAACTCCACCGTGACCGAAATCATCGCCGTCGCCAACCAAAAGGGGGGGGTGGGGAAAACCACGACAGCCGTCAACCTTTCCTCCGCCCTGTCTCTTCTGGGACACCAGACACTCCTGATCGACATGGACCCCCAGGGGAACGCCACCTCCGGTCTCGGTTTCAACAAGGCCGATTACGATCCCAGCTTGTACGACGTCTTGGTCGACCTCGTTCCGTTGGAAAAGACCATCAAAGCGGCAGCGGTCTCAAATCTGTTCGCCGCCGGAGCCAACAACGAACTGGCTGGGGCCGAGATCGAACTCGTTTCAGCCCTTGCCCGCGAAAGCCGGCTGAAAGGAGCCATTTCGGCCGTCAAGGGGCGTTTTTCCTTTGTGGTCATCGATTGCCCGCCTTCACTGGGCCTGTTGACGATCAATGCTCTCAACGCGGCCGACCGCATCGTGATTCCCATTCAGGGAGAATACTATTCTATGGAGGGGCTCGCTCAATTCACAAGCGCTGTGGATAGAGTGAAAAACTCTTTAAACCCTCGTTTGGAGTTGGAGGGGGGGGTCCTGACCATGTTCGACCCCCGGATGACTCTCTCCAACCAGGTCAAGGACGAGGTCGCCAAGTTTTTCGGCCCCAAACTCTTCCAGGCCATCATCCCCAGGAACATCCGCCTGGCCGAAGCCCCTGGTTTCGGACAGAGCATCTTCCAGTACGACGCCAAGTCCCGCGGCGCCGAGGCCTACCTGGCCTTCGCCCGCGAGTTCCTCTCGCGCCGCGGCCTCGACCGTCCGAATCCGGAGAACGAGCCCAAGACCGAGAAAACGGAGAACCCCGCATGACCCGCAAAGCCCTCGGCCGCGGCCTGTCCGCGCTGATCCCATCGTCCGCCGCCACGCCCGAGGCGCCCTCCGCGCCCGCCGCCAGCGGAACTCCGTTGCGGGTTCCGATCGAGAAGATTCGCCCGAACCATCTTCAGCCGCGCCGCCACTTCGACCCGGAGGCTCTCAGCGAGCTGGCCGCCTCGATCCGGGAGCACGGCCTGGCCCAGCCGATCGTGGTCTCATTCGACGCCGCCGCGCGCTCTTATGAACTGATCGCGGGGGAGCGCCGCTGGCGCGCCGCTCAATTGGCCGGCCTTAAGGAGATCGACGTCGTCGTCCGACAGCCCAAGGACGACAAGCAGCGCTTGGCCCTGACGTTGATCGAGAACCTGCAGCGCTCGGACCTGAACCCGATCGAGGTCGCCCTCGGTTATCTGCGCCTGATGAAGGAGTTCGGCATCAACCAGACCTCCCTCGGCCAAGAGGTCGGAAAGTCCAAGTCCGCGATCTCCAACACCCTGCGTCTTCTCGAGCTTCCGGAGGAGATCCAGAAAGCGCTCCAGTTCGGACAGCTCAGCGAGGGCCACGGCCGCGCCCTTTTGACGGTCGCCGACGCCAATCTGCGCCACGCCGTTTTCAAGAAGGTCTTGGAAGAGAAGCTCTCCGTCCGTGAGACCGAGGCCCTGGCCAAGCAGGTCGAGGCGGGAGAGACTCCCTCCGCGGAGGCCCCGAAGGCCAAGGCGGCGCCCGTTCCGAAGTCCGCCGATCTGCGCTCACTCGAGGAATCCCTCCAGCACTCCCTGGGGACCAAGGTCGTCATCCGCACCCGCAAGAATCCCTCCAAGGGCGTCGTTCAGCTTCACTTTTTCAGCTTCGACGACTTTGAAAGAATAGTAAATGTGCTGAAAAAATAATGATTTTTTACATACTCTCCGCGCTTCTCGCCCTGAGCGGGACCGCAGCGGCCGGGCCGCTCGACGCCCTGCCCCCGGCCCTGTCCACGAGCACCGTCATCCCGACCTACGTGACCCTGGCCCCGACCGTCCACGACTACAGCCGCTTCGCCGACGGCGGCCCGGACGCCAATTGGTACGTCGGCTTCAACAACGCCTGGATCGTCAAGCTGCCCCCGGCGCCTCTCGGCGACTTCTCGCGTGCCTTCATCGGCGCGCGCCTCGGCCGCGCGAAGACCCAGTCCGACCCGGACAAGCCCTGGGTGCGGCAGATCATCCCGGGCAAGGTCTACATCGGGATCTCCCAGACGCCGTCGTGGACCTCCGAGCAGAGCTTCTTCCTGGCCGAGACGAAAGACATCCCGGCCGAGCCCGACCCGCAGACCCACGTGGACGGCGTCGGCGCCGCGCACTGGTTCTGGGCCGAGGTGCCGACGGCCCTGATCAGCTTCACCGCCCCCAACTACGTGGCCGTCTGGTCACCGACCGAGGACTTCGTCAGCGCGTCGAGCGCCCCGATCATCGCGGGCGCCGACGTCGACTCGAGCTCCGACGAGCCGCTCGCCTGGAACAACCGCTCGATCTCGGGCGTGCCGCCGCGCAATCCGGACTCCTCTCTCGAGACGCCGATCAGCAACATCGTCCCGGCGCTGGCGATCGAGCTCGTCCCGCCGGGACCCGAGGAGCCCGCGGTCGCGGTCAGCGACCTCGACGTCGCGCGCTCCGGCAAGCGCCTGCTCGTGCGCTTCTCCGCCTCCGGCGTCGACGTCGGCGACGCCTGGATCGAGTCCTCGCGCGACAGCCTCGACTGGTCGCGCCTGTCGGCCCGCCAGCAGCGTCCGCCCTACGTCTTCGATCTGTCCCCGGACAAGATCCCGCCCTCCGGCCAGTACCTCCGCGGCGCCGCCCGCGACATCTCGGGGGCGGTCGGCTACTCGAAGCCGTTCATGCTCCCCTATGCCCCGCCGATCCTCCAGCCCAACCCGTAAGGGCCTGCGCGTCGGCGTCGTCGGCGCGACCGGCATGGTCGGCCGCGAGCTGGTCGCCCTCCTCGAAAGACGGCGCTTCCCCGTCGGCGAGCTCGCGCCCTTCTCCTCGGGGCGCGGCCGCGCGGCCGTGTCCTTCCGCGGACGCCGCATCGCGGCTCCCGCCGTCGACCCGCGCGCGCTCGCCGACTGCGATCTGGTTTTTCTCGTCAGCTCCGACGCGGTCGCGCGCGCGCACGGCCCGCGCCTGGCCGCGCGCGGCGTCTGGGTGATCGACGACAGCTCCGCCTTCCGCCTCGACCCGAGGACCCCGCTCGTGATCCCAGAGGTCAACGCGGCCGCCCTGCGCCCGGACCGCCGCCTGATCGCCGGGCCCAACTGCACGATGACGGGCCTGGGCGTCGCCGGAGCCCTCCTGCACCGGGCCGTCGGCGTGCGCGAGGTCCGCCTGGCGTCCTACCAGGCCGTCTCCGGAGCCGGCAAGGCGGCCCTCGGGGAGCTCTTCGCGCAGTCCCGCGCGCTGGCGCGCACGGCGCTCCTCGCCGACGGGCGCGCGCCGACCCTGCCGGGCGGCAAGGCGCAGGTTCTGCCGCGCGCGATCGCCTTCAACGCCGTGCCGCAGGTCGGCTCCTTCCTGCCCGACGGCGAGTCCGGCGAGGAGAAGAAGGTCGCCGCCGAGCTGCGCAAGATCTGGGGCGCGCCGTCCCTGCGCGTCTCGGCGACCGCGGTGCGCGTGCCGACGATCCGCGGGCACGCGCTGGCCGCTTGGCTGACCCTCGCCCGCCGCGTCCCGCTGTCCCGGGCGGAGGCCCTCCTCGCCCGCACGCCCGGGCTGCGCCTGTCCCGGCGCGGAGGCTATCCGACGCCGCGCGAGGCGGGGGGGAAGGATCCGGTCTTCGCCGGGCGCCTGCGCCGCGGGGCGGGCCCGCGCGAGCTCGCGCTGTGGATCGTCTCCGACAATTTGCTCAAGGGCGCCGCGCTGAACTCCGCCCAGATCGCCGAGGAGCTCCTGCGCCGCCGCTGGCTGGGACCGCGGTGACGCGGGCGGCCCTCGCCCTCGCCCTCGCGGGCTCGCTCGCGGCCGGAGCCGCCGCCGCCCCGGCCCCGAAAAGGAAGGACCCTTTCGACGCCGAGGCCCGGAGCTGGGCCGCCAAGGGCTACGTCCTCAAGGACCGCGTCGAGACCCGCGCCGGCGGGTCGCCGGCGGCGGTCGCGGTCTACGCGTCCGAGAAGGGCGCCGGCGACCGGCTCGAGGCCTACGTGGTCGTCGACGGGAAGACCTACATCGCCTACCTGCACCCCGCCGAGGCCGAGCGCCTGGAGCTCGACGTGACCCCCGCCGGCCGGGGCTTCCTCGACCTGCTCGGCGACGGCTCGCGCGTCGTCGCCTATCACGCGACGGTCCCGGCTCTGAACGCGACGACGCTCTACGTCCTGCGCTACCGGCGTCCGCGCTTCACGCTGGCCGGGCGCTTCCCCGAGGGGCGCTTCGTTCAGATCGGCCGGCGCGTGATCGTCCAGTCGCGCGACCTGCCCCTCGGCCGTTTCCTGACGGTCGGCTGCGCGGGTTTCGGGACGATCTCGCAGACGGCCTTCCGCACGCGCCTCTACGCGCCCGTCGACGGCCGATTCGTCGAGGTCACGCGCGCCTACCCGAAGTTCTTCGCCGCCGAGATCCTGCGCAAGGAGGCCGCTCTCGCGCGCCTGCGCCCGGACCTCCAGAAGAACGCCGGCGAGTACCTGGGCCTGGCCCTGTCCGTCTACTACGACTACGCGGCGGTCGGCCGCGCGCGGGAGGGGTGGGAGAAGCAGAAGGAGTTCTTCTCCCTGCCGCCCGGCGCCCCGCGCCGGGTCGAGGCCTGCTTCGCGGCCATGCGCCGCGACCTGAAGGAAAGACTGCGCGTCCCCGCGCGCTGAGCCGCCGCGAGCCGAAGGACCTGTGCGGAAAGGGGGACTTTAGGGTAGAATGGCGCCATGATCAAGATCCCGGTCGCCCTGCTCGCCGCCGCCGTCCTCGTCCCGGCCGCTTCCGCCGCGACGCCGCTCCAGAGCGCCGCCGCGCTCGCCGCCCGTCTGGGCGCCGCCGCGATCTCGCTTCCCGCCGCTCCGCCC
>JAGWRY010000036.1 GCA_028869495.1 Elusimicrobiota bacterium
GGGCTGGGCGCGGGTGGACGCGCGCCTGGACGCCGCCGCCGCCGCGGCGCGGGCCGTCCTGCCCTCGTCGCCGGCCGAGGCGCACTACTACCTGGGCGCGACGCTCGGCTTCCGCGCGCGCGGACTGGCCGCGCAGAAGCGCTTCGTGCGCGCGCTCCCCAGCGCGTCGGCGTCGCTCAAGGAGCTCAAGCTCGCGCTGGCGGCCGACCCGTCGCTGGCCGACGCGCGCTTGGGGCTCGGGATGTACCACTACTTCGCGGCGCGCATGCCGCCGGCGGCCAAGCCGTTCGCGCACCTGCTCGTCGGCGAGCGCGGCGACCGGGAGCTCGGCCTGCGCGAGCTGTGGAGCGTCGCGGACTCGACCGGCGCGGCGCGCATGGAGGCGCGCGCGGTGCTCTCGATGATCCTGTCGAAGGACGACGAAGCGGACTGGGCCCGCGCCGACGCCCTGCTCGCCGAGCTGATGCGGCGCTACCCGCGCAACCCGCTCTACCGCCTGCGCCGCGCCTACGTCGCCGAGCGCCGCGGGCGCTGGGCCTTCGCCGCGGCGCTGGCCGACCCGGGCCGGCCGTGGCTGTCGCGCCTGTACCCGGCCATCCGCGCCCGCGCCCGCGCGCAGGCCCTCTACCGCGCGGCCGAGGTCGCCCTCCTGCGCGGGCAAAGCGCGAAGGCCGCCGTCTTCCTGGGCGGGCTCGACGACGCGCTCCTGCCGCCGGAGCTGAGGGGCTGGGCGCTCCTGCGCCGCGGCAACCTGCGCGACGCGCTCGGCGACCGCGCCGGGGCGCTGGCCGCTTACGCGCGGGTGCGCGGCCCGGCCGCGAAGCTCGCGCGCGCGTTCCGCAAGACGCCGTTCCCCGGGGGGCCGCGCGGCGTCGCGCCGTTCTTCACCGGCTATTGAGCGCGCGGCGGCCCGCCTTCCCCCCCGCCCGCGCGAAGTGTTAGAATCCGCGGATGGCGCGCATCCTGATCGTCGACGACGAGCGAGACGTCGCGACGATGCTGAAGTTCATGCTCGAGAAGGACGGCCACCGCGTCTCCGTCGCCCACGACGGGGGCGAGGCCCTGGCCGCGCTCGGGGTCGAGCCCGCCGACGAGTCCAAGGAGCTGCCGGAGCTGGTGATCATGGACGTGATGATGCCCGTGCTGGACGGCTACGCGGCCTGCGCGCGGATGTTCGACGAGCCGCGCACGAAGGCGATCCCCGTCCTGATGCTGACCGCGAAGGGCGAAATGCGCGACCTGCACCAGCGCACGCCGAACGTGGCCGCGCACCTCGACAAGCCGTTCGACCCGCGGCACCTGCGCGAGCTCGTCGCCGGGATGTTCGGGCCCGAGTCCTGATGGCGCGGATCCTGGTCGTCGACGACGAGTCCGAGATCGTCACCCTCCTGCGCTTCGTGCTGGAGCAGGACGGGCACGCGGTCTCCTCCGCCGGCAACGGGGTCGAGGCGCTCGAGCGCCTCGGCGTCGAGCCGGCCGACCCGTCGCGCGCCGTGCCCGAGCTGATCGTCCTCGACATCATGATGCCGGTGATGGACGGCTACCAGCTGAACCAGCGCCTGCAGGTCGAGGCCCGCACGCAGGGCATCCCGATCCTCGTGCTGACGGCGAAGGGGCAGAAGATGCGCGACCTCTTCGAGATGGCCCCGAACGTCGCCGCCTACGTGCAGAAGCCCTTCGACCCGAAGATGCTCCGCGAGCTGATCTCGGGGATCCTCGCCTCCAGGAAGCCCAGCGATGCCTGAACCCGCCCCCGTGCAGACGCCGAACCCCGACGAGGGAGGACTCGAGGCGATCATCGCGCTGAAGAAGGCGAAAGTCGCCGAACTGCGCGCGCGCGGGCTCGACCCGTACCCGGCCCGCGCCCTGCGCCAGCACGCCTGCGCGCGGGTGCCGGAGCTCGCCGCCAAGCTCGCCGAGCCGGCCGCGCACTCGGCCGAGACGGTGTCCCTGGCCGGGCGCCTGGTCGAGCTCCGCCCGATGGGCAAGTCCATCTTCGCGCGCCTGGCCGACCTGTCCGGCCACGCGCAGGTCTACTTCAAGAAGGACGCGATGCCGGAGCCGGAGTTCGAGCTGGTCAAGAAGGACGTCCACGTCGGCGACTTCCTGTCGGTGACGGGCACGGTCTTCCGCACGAAGACCGGCGAGCCGACCGTCGCCGTGCAGTCGGTCGTCCTGCTGGCCAAGGCCCTGCGGCCTCTGCCCGAGAAGTGGCACGGGCTGACCGACGTGGATCTGCGCTACCGCCAGCGCCATCTGGACCTGATCGCGACGCCCGAGTCGCGCGACGTGTTCCTGAAGCGCGCGAAGATCATCTCGACCGTGCGCCGCGTGCTGGACTCGCGCGGCTACGTCGAGGTCGAGACCCCGGTCCTGCTCGGCCAGGCCGGCGGCGCTTCCGCGCGCCCGTTCCACACGCACCACAACGCGCTCGACCAGGACATGGTCCTGCGCATCGCCCTCGAGCTGTATCTCAAGAAGCTCGTGATCGGCGGCCTCGACCGCGTCTACGAGATCGGCCGCGTCTTCCGCAACGAGGGCATCGACACCAGCCACAACCCCGAGTTCACGATGCTGGAGGCCTACGAGGCCTACTCCGACTACGAGGGCATGGCCGCGCTCTTCGAGACGATGCTCTCCGAGTGCGCCGAGGCGATCGGGGTCGCCGCGGTCGAGTGGCGCGGCGTGAAGCTCGACCTCAAGCCCCCGTTCCGCCGCATCTACCTGCCCGAGATCTGGAAGGAGCGCTGCGGCGAGCCCATCGAGGCCGTGCTCCAGGGCAAGGGCTTCGACCGCGCGGGGCTCCTGAA